>NZ_BAAHYZ010000048.1:0-13274 GCF_054657295.1 Desulfocastanea catecholica | reverse complement strand
GGAGGGTGATTGCCGATGTCATACGATCTGTTCAGGGCAATAAAACGAAAGCGGCAGAAATCCTCGGGATTCATCGGACATCATTGTACGATAAACTCAATAAAGCAAAAACCGCTGCCAATGGCAGTGAAAACATGTGATTGACTAAGATAACAGCCTCAAGGTGTTATTTCCTGCATTAAAGTCTGCAATTTCTCAGCTGCTGATATCGCAACATATCGGCAGCAACAACATTACTCCCTGGCTTGCACCTGGACCCTGGTGTGCAGGAAAAACCCTACAGTGTAGAAAATATCCTACATTTTTCATGAAATTATGTAAGACAAGTCATTTATCAGTGGCTTGCTGCGCATCACTCTACTTGTTGTAGTTTTATCCCTACATCCAGTCTTCGCCATCCTGCCTCGCCGTAATTCTAAGTATTCATGCAATAACAGTAATATAAAAAATAATTTGTTATTGGCATCTCTATTGCATATGATTTTACATCTGTATGACAATGAGTACATTGCATCCAACAAGGAATTATAGAGATGAATCCCAATCAAGAAAAGGTCATGACACTCGAGGAGGCAATCGCCAGATATGTCACTGACGGTTGTCATATTTCGATCGGTGGCTTTACCGTCAATCGAAATCCCATGGCTGCCGTTTATGAGATTGTGCGGCAGGGTAAAAAAAATCTCCATTGTTATGCCCATTCGAACGGTACGGGTGTTGATGAGCTCATAGGCGCTGGATGTATTTCAAGGCTTGAAATTGCCTACGGCGGCAACGGCAAAGCGGCCCCGACATGCATCCGCTTCAAGTTGGCTGTACAGCGGGGAGAACTCCTCGTCGAAGATTACACAAATTATCAGATGGCGCTCCGCTTCCATGCAGGAGCCATGGGCACTCCCTTCAGCACCACGTTATCGGGATTTGGCACGGACATAATTGGAAAATGGGGATTTTCTCAAGATATGCGAGCGAAAGACCCTAAATTACCAAATAAAAAATTGGAAATTATTGAAAATCCATTTGGCACCTGGGGAGATGCGGCGAAGGTCATCGTAGTTCCTGCAATCAATCCCGATGTCACCATCATCCATGTCCAGAAGGCGGACAAGAATGGTACCTGCAGAATCGAAGGACTGAATTTTGCTGATATCGATCAGGTCAAAGCCGCAAAGAAGGTGATCGTAACCTGCGAAGAGATTGTCGATACGGATCAATTAAGAGAAAGGCCTGAGCACAATTCAATCCCTTTTATCCATGTAGATGCTGTTGTTCATGTTCCGTTCGGCGCCTATCCATCAGCATGTCACAACTGTTACGATTATGATCCCATCTATTTACGGCAAATCAGTCAATTTGCAAAAGATGACAAGCTGTACAAAGAATACCTGGCAAAGTTTGTTCATGGCGTCAAAAATCATCAAGGTCTTTTGAAACTGGTGGGCGAGGGGCAACTGGACAATATCTCCGCTGATAAGATAACAGGATATGCTATCGGTCTGGACAGGCGCTAAGTTGCAACCAGGAGAAATGAATTGATGGAGTATTCATTAAACGAAATGATGACGGTAATAGCCGCAAGAGAGATTCATGACGGCGATATTGTTTTTTGCGGTACCGGTATTTCCATGGTCACGGCCATGGCTGCCAAACATATCAACGCTCCGCACAGCATAATTTTTTTTGAAACTGGGACGATCGACCCAAAGCTTGAAGAAATTCCCATGGCTGTCGCTGACCCTCGTGTCATGTACGGGGCAGTCTCAAACAGCGGTTTGCTCGAAGCTTTTGCAACAATGCAAAATCGCAAAACCGGCAAACGGGTGATCGGTATCCTGGGATCCGCGCAGGTGGATAAGTTTGGTAACCTGAACTCAACCTGCATTGGTGATTATCATCAGCCGCAAATACGTTTTCCCGGAAGCGGTGGTGCCTGCGATGTTGCCTCATTCGTACCCCGTAGTCTTATTTTCATGCAGCACGAAAAACGAAAATTTCCGGTCAAGTTGGATTATCTGACAAGTCCCGGCTATCTGGATGGACCGGGGGCCAGGGAGAGGGAAGGGCTTTTGCCTGGTGGACCCACGGCGGTCATCACCAATCTTGGTGTTATGTATTTCGATAATGACACCAAGGAAATGTATCTTGCTTACTACTATCCTGGTGTAACTCCGCAAGATATTCTAGATAACATGGAATTTTCGGTGGATGTTTCGCGGGCAATCGAGGCAGCGCCTCCAACCGAGATGGAACTGACGATCCTGCGTGAAAAGGTCGATCCGCACAAATTAGTTCTATAGTACCGAAAACAGTACCGAAAACAACGTAGCCGATGCCGATGGTGTTCCGGTAAAGGATCAGGAGAGCTTCAGAGAGAAATTATTCTCTCTAAGGTAGTACAAACCACAGGAAAGATGGAAATAACAGCCAGAAATTACACTGAATAAAGGAGAAAACAATGCAATTTAAATTAAACGACGAACAGAAGATGATGCAGGACATGGCCAAAGATTTTGCAGAAAAGGAAATCTTGCCAAACCTTAAGGAAGATGAAAAAAATCACACCTTTCGCCCTGAGCTGGTTAAAAAGATGGGGGATCTCGGTTTCTTCGGCTGTGCGATCCCGGAAGAATACGGTGGCAATGGTTGCGGATTCTTCGAATCGGTTCTCCTCGGCGAACAATTGGCCAAGGTAAGCGGTTCCTGGCGGGTGCCCCTCAACATGCAGAATATCGGTCCGGCGATCACCGTCAATAAATTTGGCACCAAGGAGCAGAAAGAGCGTTTTATTCCGGCCTGGGTGAAAGGCGATTCTTTTGGCTTTTTCGCCATCACCGAACCAAATTCGGGGTCGGATGTTGCAGGTATGGGGACGACGGCCACCGATCGTGGCGACCATTGGGAACTGAATGGCCAGAAGATGTGGATCTCCAACGCCCATGTCGGTGATTATGGCCTGGTCTATGCGTTCACCGACAGGAGCAAGAAATACAAAGGTATGACCTGCTTTATTGTCAATCTGAAGGACAATGAAGGCATTGTAACTGCCCCGATCGAAACCAAGCTGGGACTCCATTGTTCGCCAACCGGCGAGATTGCATTTACCCAGGCCAGGATTCCAAAAGATTCGGTTCTTGGTGAGGTCGGGCAGGGCTTTCAAATCTGCATGTTCCAGCTCAACAACACCAGGGTCAGCTGTGCCTCAGGTGCACTTGGTATCGGCGGCGGCGCCATTGCGGCAGCCATCAATTATGCCAACGAGCGAACCCAGTTCGGCAAGAAGATCGGCAGCTACCAGATGATCCAGGCTGCGATCGCCGAAATGGTTGCCGAGCATGAAGCGGCCAAACTGCTGGTCTATCAGGCCGCCTGGCTGAAGGATCAGGGAATGCCCAACCAATACCAGACCTCGATGGCCAAGCTGTTCGCCTCTGAAGCAGCGGTTCACGCCGCCCTCGAGACCATGAAGATCTTCGGCAGCTATGGCTTTTCCACCGAATTTCCTGCCGAACGTTTCCTGCGCGATGCTCAGTCGCTGCGTGTCGTCGAAGGGACCAGCAATATTCAGAAAACGATTATTGCCGGAATTGCTCTCGGGGACAGTGAAAACCGTTAAACGAATCGGATGATAACGCTGGAATAGGTTGAGATTAAAGTCTTAAGTTGAAGAAAAGGAGATTGGTATGTCACGTCACCAAACACCATTACGTCCATATTTCGAGAGCATGCCTCCCATCGGCAGTGCTTTGAGTGATGTTGAGATTACACGTACAGTGGAAAATGTTGATTTGGTCAGGGAACAGGAACAACTTGTTGCCAAAGAGGTTGAGCGCGTTAAAAACGCTGGGATTCCTGCCAAAAAAATTCATGACCGCGGCGGCATGACCATTTACGACCGTCTCGACTATCTGGTCGATGCCGGGACATGGTGCCCTTTACATACACTCTACAATCCCCGCGACAATGAGGAAGGGTGTACCGGGGTTGTCAATGGAATCGGCAAGATATCCGGTAAATGGGCGGTAATCATCGGCTTTGATAACAAAGTCATGGCTGGTGCGTGGATATCGGGTCAGTCTGAGAATATTCTCATGGTTACCGATATGGCCAAACGGCTCAATATACCTCTTGTCTGGTTGACCAATTGCAGCGGTGTCAAACTGATGGAGCAAGAGACCGTCTACGCTGGACGGCGGTCGAGTGGTACCCCGTTTTTTCGTCATGCGGATCTCAATCACCTGGGAATTCCGATTTTAAACGCCATTTACGGAACTAATCCGGCCGGTGGCGGATACCAGGGGATTAGTCCAACGATACTGCTGGCCCACAAAGATGCCAATATCGCCGTTGGCGGTGCCGGCATCGTTGGCGGGATGAACCCGAAAGGACATTTCGATGTGGAAGCGGCAAAATCGCTTATCGACGCCACCAAAAGCTTTAAGGCCAAGAGTCCCGGCCGGGTTGAAACTCATTTTGATCAGACCGCATATTTCCGCGAGGTTCATGATACCGAACAGGGGGTATTGGATGGCATCAAGGAGTACATGCGGATGATGCCGGCCTATGATCCTACCATGTTCAGGGTTGCCGCACCGGCAACGCCGAAGTTTCCCGGCGAGGACCTCAATAGGATTCTTCCCGTCAATCAGAAGCGTCAATACGATGCCAAACAGATTCTCGCCCGTCTGACCGATAACAGTGAGTTTATGGAATATCGCTCCGATTATGGTCCCGAGGTCTTTACCGGAATCGGCAAGGTCGATGGTTTTCCCGTAGCCTTCATCGGCAATAATCAGGGTTTCTTCCCCGATTATCCGGAATACGCCAACAACAGCTATTTCGGGGTAGGCGGCAAACATTACCGCGAGGGGCTCATCAAACAGGGGGAATTCGTCACCCTCTGTGGGCGGGACAACCTGCCCATCGTCTGGCTGCAGGATACGTCCGGGATCGATGTCGGCGATCTGGCCGAGGAGGCCGAATTGCTTTCTCTTGGCCAGTCCCTGGTCTATTCGATCGAGCAGACCGAGCTGTCGATGATGTGCGTTGTTCTGCGTAAAGGCTCGGCTGCCGCGCATTATATCATGTGCGGGCCCCAGGCCAATAACAACAATGCCTTTACCCTCGGCACCCCCATGACTGAAATTTATGTCATGCACGGTGAGACGGCTGCCGCTGCTTCCTATGCACGGCGACTGGTCAAGGAAGAAGCCGCCGGCAACAGTCTCGATCCGGTTCTTGAGAAAATGAACCAGATGATCAAGGATTATCAGGATAAATCACGCCCAGCCTATTGCGCGATGAATGGATTTGTCGATGAAATCGTATCGTTGCCCGCACTGCGCAAATACATTCAGGCGTTTGTCGGGGCCAATTATCAAAATCCACGATCGATCACTCCGGTCCATCAAATGCTCCTTCCCCGAATAATCAAGGGATAGAGAGGGCCAACTGTAACATAAAGTTTTGCTGTACATGTCGAAACGACACCTGACAGGCGACATCTGTTGAACAAAAATCCGGAGCGTAGGTAGTGGCAAAGAGGAGATATAAAAATGAATAGAGCAGTAATTGTAAGTGGAAGCAGGACAGCAGTAGGAGCGTTTGGCGGTGCCTTGAAGGATGTGTCGGCGGTGCGTCTTGGGGCAACTGTGCTGCGGGAGGCATTAGAGAAAGTTGGTCTCCGGCCGGTGGCAGACGATGCAATGATTGGCGTCGGACCTGATAAGCTGCAAGGGCAGGGACCCATTGCCTTGGAGCTGGAGCATGGTTCCTGGGACAAGGGGTTGGCGCCGGTGGCCATTGACGAGGTTATCATGGGCAATGTCCTCCAGGCCGGGCAGGGACAGAATCCAGCCCGGCAGGCCATGATTACCGCAGGAATTCCTAAGGAAACTCCTGCCGTTACCGTGAACAAAATCTGCGGATCGGGCCTGAAGGCCATAGCCCTGGCTGCCCAGTCGATCATGGCAGGCCAGGCCGAGGTTGTGCTGGCGGGTGGCATGGAGAATATGAGCAGAGCCCCTCTGGCCCTGCCCAAAGCACGATGGGGCTATCGGATGGAAGTATCCGGTGTTGGTGAACTCACCGATCTGATGGTCTTCGATGCGCTTTATGAGATCTTTTATGGCTATCATATGGGTGTAACAGCTGAAAATATTACCAAATTATATGCAATCAACCGTGAGGATCAGGATAAGCTCAGTGTTTTGAGTCATTCTCGTGCCTGTCGGGCCATTGCCGATGGTCTCTTTACCTCGGAAATTGTTCCCATCAAAATACAGTCGAGAAAGGAAGAAATAATCTTTGCTACCGACGAGCGGCCAATGGCGACGACCATCGAGAAGATGGCCCGGCTGAGACCCGTTTTTGATCCCGCCGGGACCGTTACCGCTGGCAACGCTTCCGGTATCAACGACGGTGCCGCGGCAGTTGTCCTGATGAGTGAGGCAAAGGCCAGAGAATTGGGCTTGGAACCTCTTGTCACCATTGAAGGATTTGCCTCCGGAGGGCTCGATCCCGCCTATATGGGCCTGGGACCAGTGCCTGCAGTCCGCAAGGTACTGAAGCAGACCGGAATGAGCATTGCCGATCTTGACATGATTGAACTCAACGAAGCATTTGCCGCCCAGGCCATCGGCTGCATGCTGGAGCTTGGTATAGAAATGGAAAAAGCCAATGAGCTTGGCAGCGGGATATCTCTAGGACATCCTGTCGGCTGTACCGGAGCCAGGCAGATGGTTACGACCATGTACCAGATGCAGAGACAAGGCTATGGGACCGGACTTGTCAGTATGTGCATCGGAGGCGGCATGGGAATGGCCATGGTCGTGAAAAGATAAATCCAGCTGGCTCGACATGTCGAGCCAGCTGTAAGGATTAAACTTATTAATGGAAAAGGCACGTTATGGAAATACGAACAATAGGCGTCATCGGCGCCGGTCAGATGGGCGCCGGGATAGCTCAGGTTGCCGTGACAAACGGCCTTCGTGTCATCTTAAATGACATGAACGATGAGTTCGTCAAGAATGGCACACAGCGGATAGCGGATAGTCTGCAACGTCTTGTCAAAAAACGCCGATTATCAGAAAATGATCGCATGCAGGCACTCGATCGCGTCAGAGTAAGTGTCGACCTGAAAGATATGGCTAATGCCGATTTTGTGGTCGAGGCCGCCTCCGAGAATGAGCAGGTCAAATTCAAGCTCTTTCAGGCGCTGGACGATATTTGTCGGGATCAAGTAATTTTAGCCTCCAACACCTCATCTATTCCCATCGGCAGGATCGCTGCCACAACCCGAAGACCGGATAAAGTGATTGGTATGCATTTTATGAATCCGGTACCGGCAATGCAATTGGTAGAGATAATCCGCGGCCTCGCCACCTCTGACCAGACATATGAAAGTACTCGTGACCTTACCGAAAAGCTCGGCAAAACGCCGGTGCAGGCGAACGATTTTCCAGGATTTATCGCCAACAGGGTTTTGCTGCCAATGATAAATGAGGCAATCTTTTGTGTTTACCATGGCGTCGGCGATTGTGAGGCTATCGATACAGTAATGCAACTGGGCATGAACCATCCCATGGGGCCGCTGGCCTTGGCGGACTTGATCGGCCTCGATACCTGTCTGGCGATTATGGAGACCTTGCACCAGGGGCTGGGGGATCCGAAATACCGTCCTTGCCCGCTGCTGCGACAATATGTCGAGGCCGGATGGCTGGGTCGCAAGTCCGGGCAAGGTTTTTACACCTATGAATGAACAATTCAATGACTTTTGGAGGATGCGGAGATGACCGAACTGGCAATTCAAGATCGCTATGCTGATGAATTCGCCCATTGCTATGGCTGCGGAAGACTCAATGAAGACGGTCTGAAGATTAAGAGCTATTTGGATGGCGAGGAGACCGTTTGTCGTTTTACTCCCAGTCATAAGCATTCAGGCGGCTATCCGGGCTTTCTCTATGGCGGCATGATTGCCTCCCTTATGGACTGTCACGGGGCCGCGACTGCCTGGGCAGCCAAGGCCAGAACGGAACCGGACACTCCGTTGACCCGGTTTGTCACCGCATCTCTGAAGATCGATTTTCGTGCTCCGACACCGATAAACATAGAGGTCGAGATTCGGGGAAAGGTCAACACGATCAAGAGGAGGAAGGTTTTTGTCGACCTGACTCTGTCAGCCGATGGAAAGTTGTGTGCCGAAGGGTCTGCGGTGATGGTCCAGATCCCTAGCAATAAACTGGAAGGTTAACATGGAAGCGACCCGTGAAATATATTGGAATGTAGGGCACGGCTGGACAACGCTGGTGCCGATGTACCTGTTCACTGCAGCCGCGATAGGTGTACTGGTTTACGGCGGAATGCAGCGGCTGAAGATATATCGATTGGGAAAACCGATCGATCGCACCGATGACCTGTGGCAGAGAATCGTCGACGCGACCGTGACCGTGCTGGGACAGGCAAAAGTCATCAGAGTCCGTTGGCCGGGCCTCGCCCATGGAGCTTTTTTCTGGAGCTTCTTCGTGCTGTTCATCGGCACCGCGCTCATTGTGCTGCAGGCGGATTTCACTGATCTTCTCTTTGACATCAAATTTTTAAAAGGCACTTTTTATAAAATATTCTCCGTATCCCTGGATGTCGCCGGCCTTGTCGCCCTTCTGGGGATGGGAGCCTTGTTTGTCCGGCGCTATTTTATTCAATCCGGTACCCTTGAAAGCACCTGGAATGATGCCTTCATGCACGGATTGCTCTTTTTGATACTGCTCACCGGCTTTGTGATCGAAGGCGCCCGGATGGCGGTGACGGAACTGGGTACTTCGCTTGCTTACTGGTCTCCGGTAGGACTGGTGTTCGCCAAAGCCATGTCCGGGATGGACGCGACGGGGTTGCAGCAGTTGCATGCCTTTACCTGGTGGTTCCACCTGCTGCTGGTCATGGTGTTCATTATCTCGATTCCATTCACAAAATTTCGACACATGGTCACCATTGCCGTAAACATGGTTCTGGCGGATCGAGGGCCGACCGGCAAACTGCAGACCATCGAACTGGAAAATGAAGAGGTGGAAAGCTTTGGGGCGGTGCAACTGACCGATCTTACATGGAAAGATATCTTTGATACCGATGCCTGTATCAAATGCCAGCGCTGTCAGGACAGGTGTCCGGCATATGCCACCGACAAGCCACTGTCGCCGATGAAAATCATCGACGACATGGGCCGGGTTGCTTTTTCTCCCCAACCGGATGCCAATCTGATTGAGACAATCGGCAAGGACGCCCTGTGGGCCTGCACGACCTGTCGCGCCTGTCAGGATATCTGTCCGGCCGGCATCGAGCATGTCGGCAAGATCGTCGAGATGCGGCGGAATCTGGTCCTCATGGAAGGAGAGTTCCCCGGCGACGAAGTGATGACCGCCATGGAGCAGACTGAGGTCAACGGCAATCCCCTGGGGATGGGCTATGCCTCGCGCGGCGACTGGGCCGAAAATCTGGGGATCAAGACCCTCGCCGAGGAGCCGGAGGCTGATATTCTCTACTTTGTCGGCTGCTACGCCAGTTTCGACAAGCGCAACATCGCCGTCGCCCGCAGCTTCGTCAGCCTCTGCCAGGCCGCTGGGGTCAAGGTCGGCATCCTCGGCAAGGAGGAAAAGTGCTGCGGTGAGCCGATGCGCAAGATGGGCAACGAGTACCTCTATCAGTCTCAGGCGATGGAGAATATCGAGGTCATCAAGGCGTACGGGGTCAAAAAAATCGTCACTACCTGTCCGCATTGCTACAACACCCTGCAAAAGGATTATCGGGATCTAGGGTTGGAAGCCGAGGTTGTCTCCTATGTGGTCTTCCTGGAACAGCTGATCACCTCCGGTCGCCTGCAGCTCAAGGCTGAGGGCTTTTCCTGTACCTATCATGACTCCTGCTATCTGGGGCGTCACAATGGCATCTACCAGGCCCCTCGTGCGCTCATTGCCAAGGCCGGCGGCGTTGTTACCGAGATGGACCGGAATCGCGACCAGGCGTTCTGCTGCAGTGCCGGCGGCGGCCGGATCTTGGCCGAAGAGAAACTGGGAAGTCGCATCAATATCCACAGGGTGCAGATGGCAGCGGCGGCGAAGGCCGATGTGCTGATTTCCAACTGTCCTTTCTGCCTGACCATGTTTGAGGATGGGGTGAAGGGTGCGGAGGTGGAGGAGTCTCTTCGTCCACGTGATATCGCGGAGATCCTGGCGGAACGAATTGTCCAGCCGTCGGCACAGACATGAACGGAAAGTTGTCAGGGGAACCGCTCAGGCGAACCTGTCGAGGATAAAAAAATCTATATTTTTCAGATGTTGATTACTGACTAAAGGAGAACATTATGAATATTCTGGTTTGTATCAAACAGGTTCCCGATATGGAATCGAAATTCAAGGTCAATGGACAAGGAAGCTGGTACGACAGCGCCGACCTGGCCTGGCGGATGAACGAATATGACGAATATGCGGTTGAGCAGGCAGTGCAATTAAAGGAGCAGACGGGTGGAGACTTGACCGTGCTGTGCATTGGTCCCGAACGGGTGAAGGAGACGATGAAGAAGGCACTGGCCATGGGCTGCGACCGGGGATTTCATGTGGCCGATGATGAAAGCTTTTCAAAAGACCCTTTTTCCATTGCATCAATTATTGCCGAGCATGCCGGAAGCAAATCCTATGACGCGATCTTCACCGGGTTGCAATCGCAGGACCGGGGAAGTGCTCAGGTGGGAGTACTGGCGGCTGAGACACTTGGCATACCCTGTGTGACAACGATTGTTGACTTTGTCTTTGAAAATGGAACCATCACGGCAAAACGGGAGCTTGAAGGTGGAGTGAAGGCGGTGGTGAAAGTACCAGTCCCCGCACTTATGACCTGTCAACTTGGTCTCAACACTCCGCGTTACCCTACGCTGCCCAATATTATGAAGGCCAAGAAAAAGGAACTGCTCAGCGTTCCGGTGACAGATCTGTTGAAAACCTCGGCCGTCCAGGAGACCAAGGTCCTGTACTTCCCTGAAAAGAAAGGCGGCGGTCTCGTCCTCGAAGGGGATCTCACCGAATTGGCAGACAAATTAATCAAGATTCTTAAAGAAAAAACCGCAGTTCTGGCTTAGGGAGCATCTGATGAAAACATTACTTGTTGCTGAATATAGAGAAGGGAAGTTGCAAAGCGGCGTATACGATCTGATAGCCTTTGCAAAAAAAGTTGACGCGGAGAGTGCAATGTTTCTCGTCGGCAGTGAAAACGAGCTGCCCAAGTTTGAGGGGACAGTATATCTTGCCGATGCAGCAAGCTGCGGCGAATTTAACCCGGATGTCCATAAACAACTGCTGCTGGAGACGATCGACAAAGTCAAACCGGATATGGTGATCTTCTGTCACTCTTCTTATGGCTGGGACCTTGCCCCGAGGGTGGCGCATGCCTTGAAAGCTGCCCAGATATCCGAGGTAGTGGATTTCATCGACGGGCTTCCTGTCGTGCCGGTCTGCAACTCCAAATTGCGCCGCAAGGTCGCTCCAAATACCGACATTACCGTGTTGACCCTGCAGGCTGGGGCATTCAGTTTGACAGATGAACCGACAGGTAATCCCACGGTTGAAAAGATCAGTTCCAGCGCAGTCGGCAAGATTGAATTCACCGGTTATGAATATGCCGAGAAAGGCGGGGTCGACCTGACCAAAGCGTCGGTGATCGTCAGTGCCGGACGCGGCATAGGCAAGCCGGAGAATATTGCTATTGTTGCCGCTCTGGCCAAGGTTCTGCGTGGAGAATACGGCGCCAGTCGACCGGTCGTAGATGCTGAATGGGCGGAACATAACCGCCAGGTCGGCACTACCGGTCAGACAGTTTCCCCGAAGTTATATGTTGCCTGTGGTATTTCCGGTGCAATCCAGCATCTCGCCGGGATGAAAAAATCCGAATTTGTGGTAGCGATCAATACCGACAAGGATGCACCCATTGGGGAAGTTGCCGATGTCCTGGTTGTTGCCGACCTGAAACAATTTATCCCGGTACTCACTGAGAAGATCGGAGCGATGTAGGGAGTAGGTGGAATCCACATCATGCAAAATAGGTGTTTGTGGGATTCATTATTATTCCTCATGCGTGGAGAGTCATAGTTTTAAACCAACTCTCCACGTGGTTGTTTTATAGAGTACTTGATGATTCCACACGACAGGAACATTGGGGACATTCAACGCCATCGGCGGAGGAATCCTATCTCATTGACCTCTAAACCGGATTTCTCATGAACATAGTGTATGATTTTCAAATGAAAGAAAAATATGTTTAACACATTGGAATATCATTCAATTTATGAAAATTGACACAATGTTCATGAGAAATCTGCGCTAAGGCAAAAGCGACGCGATCCGGAAATGGCTGGGTGGTCCTGGAGATAACTGATTATCGACAGGCCCCCCTGTAACAGAACTGAGGCAAGAATCCAATGATATTTGAAGGTGTCAAACTTATGGTCGTTGGCATGGCCACCGTCATGCTCTTTCTCTTGATGATGATTATCCTTATCAACTTTGTGGCGTTCTTGACCAGAAAAGCTGCAGCGCGCGAAATTCAGGCAATTGCCAAAGATCGAGCCCTACGGGCTGAGAGCAGAATAAAAGCACAAGAAGTTCCTGTGGGACAAGAAGTTGCTGTGGGTAATGGAGGTGTGGAATTTGCAGTTATTGCCGCAGCCATTGCCGCCTACGAGGATGAAATGTGTATCGAGAAATAACTTTGAATATGAACTTTTCGGGGATAGTGAGTGTTTTCTGCCCCCTAACTCGAAATAGAAAATCCACCAACAGAGTCACAGCTTAAATATTAAATATTCTAGGCGAGGAGAGGAACTGTGAGCAATAAAGGGAATGAAAAACTGAACAAGACTGCCCCGGCTGTTCCCGCAGCTACAGGGACGCGCAATTACATCATCACTGTTAACAACCAATCATACAACGTTTCTGTCGTAACTGTGGACGGTGCCCAGAATTTATCTGTGACGGCCTCAGAGGCAGGTGACATCAAGGCCGCTCCCGCCAGTGCATCCGCCCCGGCCGCTGCTGTCGCTCCAAAGAAGGAAGGAACCGATGTGGAGGCGCCGACTCCCGGTACCATCATCAAAGTCCTGGTTGATATAGGCGCGAGAGTTGTCGTGGATCAACCTCTGGTACTCATGGAAGCCATGAAAATGGAAACCGAGGTCAACTCGCCCTGCGCCGGCAAGATTCTGGCAATCCACGTTGCCGGCGGTGATAGTGTCCAGGCCG
>NZ_BAAHYZ010000047.1:0-13502 GCF_054657295.1 Desulfocastanea catecholica | reverse complement strand
CAATGTTATTCGTTGGCAAGATATCCCTTTGGGGGATGTTTAATATTTCTTTTTTATTTTGATGAGCTTAGGAGTACCTTTTGACACTATTAAGAATATGTTTGATCGCTTCACTAACCACCATTTTGTATTCGTTATTAGCATGCTCTAATTCTGACGAGCAAAATAAAGAAGACGTTTTTGAGAAAACAACTGATAAAATTGCTCGGGAAGCCATTGAAGGGATAAGGGACCCAATCAATAAGGCTAAGGCGGTAAGTAAAATTGCAGAAGATCATACTCGTGGGATTAAAGAAACCACCAAAGAGCAGTAGTAGCACTAAGATGTTTGCTAAAAAAATGTACTGGATTAAACTTTCTACATTTTTTCACCAGTCACAAGCCAATCCCAGTGTTTAAGGGTAGGATTAGGGTTCGACTCCAGCCTCTTCTTCCAGATAATATCCTAAATCACCTATCACACAGAGCTCAATTTGGTCAGCAAATATATCTCCCATATGATGATAGACCCAAACACTAATATGCAGGATGGGAACATCACTGATGATAAAATACGGTATCTCGCAGGTATGATTGGATGAAGCACAACCATGATTATTAAAGAAAATGCCGTAAGACCATACTTGACCATAACAAAAGTCCCCGGGCCAAGACTTAAATAGTATCGCATCACTGGGTTGAGTTCCACCGCACCTTTGTTCAATAGAGCGAGGGTTAAGGCTGCATCCAACAGACTCAGACACAACACAACCATGGTGTAGATAAATAACGTCGAATGGTACTGATCAATATGTGCGATCTGTTTACAGTCTTCGAAACGCCGTAGAGTCCGCCGCTTGCCTTTGAATAACAAGATCTTGTAAAACGGGATATGTTTTTGTCGGCGGTTATGGTCGGACCGTTGTTCCTTGTTCGCTGATTTTTCCAATTTTACTCTGTCTCTTGATTCCTTGCTAAGCCCGCTGTTTACTTGATAATCGAACGATTTAGAAAGACAACTCTTTTCTAATAATCAAGGGTTGGTATCCGAACAAAGCATTCATATGGTGTAACAATGCATGCTGCCCCTCTGTCTTCCAGATCTCTGTTATCTTGGCATCAACTTCTCGATATTTTTCCAGTAACTGGTAAATATCCGTAAAATCTTCAGGAGAACCTTGAAAAGAGTCATCAATGAGTCCTAACCAAAGGGAACTAACTCCCATAATAAAGGATGGCCAGTTTCTCTGAAGATCCAACGACCAGTGGTTATCACTGGAGGATGCGATATCAGAAGAATTAGGGTTATCCGGATTGTCTGTTATAATTTCTTCTACAAGCTTTGCCGCCATGGCTCTTTTTAGCATTTTACTCTTATGAATTTCTGTAAAGACGGCAGATGCGACTTCGGGTTTGCTGTAAAACAACAACGAAAATTGATGGCCTGCTTGATCGCGTGCTGCTCTTCGGTGAAAACGCCAATATGAGATATCGTCTATGTGCTCAACAAGAACTGGCGAAATAACAGCATGAGCAAGAAAAAGATCGATCACAAAGTCAGCACCGACATTAGCAGGCCAAACATTTTTAAACTTACACCTCCACCAGTAGGAATTATCCAATCCTTTGTAAGTGGGGGGAAGGTTGTGCATTGACACATCTGGAATGGGCTTTTTGCTTGTACTGCATCCGCATACTAAGACTCCCAGTAAAACAACCATCACGATGAATTTATTTTCAGCCAGAGAATTCATTTCGTAACTTGTCTCATTTGTTAATTAATTGCGATTTTTTAGGAAAATCGAAAGATTCTGCCTTTACCCTGATTTTCAAATTAGATTCGCTTGCATATGCTTGGGCTAAACCAACGATGCCGCACAATTAATGATACACTCTTGTTTTTTGAATAGGAAGATATTAGAGGGTGAAAAATGATAAATCATTCGAATTAGTACACAGGTTTTTTCCCGATTTATTCCAAGGAACGTGTGAAGCCTTGTGTTTACTGGTAGACTTGGGGAGCGTCTCCTCCCCTTGTCCTGATTTGTAAATAATTTAGCCTTGTGATAATGTTTAAAATGACCGAAATTCCACTCTTGCCGGAATATGATCAGTCTCTTAAACAAAAATATGACTTTAAATTATGACTATCGAATCCGCATATGCGGTTATTTATAATTTTTTAATTACCAATCAGTTGGTTGCTCTGGGTATTTTAGCTGTTCTTGCCCTTATTTTATGGAGAAAGCCAACAGTATTTTTTAAATTAGCATTTGTCATCCTGTGCCTATTCGTTGCCGTGTATATTGGCTCTTGGTTAGGAGGAGCAGGGGAGGGTGGAGTTAAAAACAAAAACCAAATGATCAACGAGACGGAATCTAAAATATTCAACTAGCCTAGGAATCTGTCGGAACGCCCTCGAATTTTGAGTTGCACACCGCATAGCAGATGTTATATTGTCGAATAGTTTTGCATGGTTTTCGTACGCCAGACGGTTTCCGGTGCGCAAAGGCCAGTAGATGAATACAACCGTTTTGAGGTTGAGAGATGAACAGACAGCGCACTCTTGAATTGTTGACCCGCAGCAAGCCGGAGCTGCAGGCCCGTTTCGGCGTGACCCGACTGGCCCTGTTCGGCTCGACTGCCCGTGACCCGGCGACCAGCGACAGTGATGTCGATGTGCTGGGTGGCCTTCGACGGCCCGGCTACCTCCAAGCGTTATTTCAGCGTGCAGTTCTACCTTGACGACATGATCGACTTGTCATGATCCGCCAACCCAAAAACTTCCCGGAAACGGTCAAGGATGTCCGGCGGCAGCTGGCGCTTACCCAGGAAGAACTGGCCCATGCCCTTGGGGTGAGCTTCGCCACGGTCAATCGCTGGGAGAACGGCAAGACTGTGCCGTCGAAACTGGCACAGCGGCAGTTCGAGCAGTTTTGTGCGCAGAAAAAGCAGCAGGGGGAGCTGGTCTATTGATTTTCAGCGAAGACTCTCGGGTCAAAATCCCCTGCATTCTCCATCTGGTGCGGCTTGGCTACCGCTACCTCTCCCTCAAGAATATTTTAGGTGATGAAGAGACCAACATCTTTCCGGATCTGTTCCGTGCAGCCATTACCCGGATCAATCCCGGCATGGATACTGACGACATCACGCGACTTTTGGCCGACGTCAAGCTCTCGTTGGAAAACGAGGATCTCGGCAAAGCTTTCTACGAGAAACTCACGGAGCGATCCGGCACCCGGCTGATCGATTTCGCCGATTTTTCGAACAACAGCTTCCATGTGGTCACCGAGCTGACCTGCAAGAACGGTGACGACGAGTTCCGGCCCGACATTACCCTGCTCATCAACGGCATGCCGCTGGTCTTCATCGAGGTCAAGAAACCCAACAACCGTGAAGGCGTGCTGGCCGAGCGCAACCGCATCATCAGTCGTTGCCGCAATCCCCGCTTCCGTCGTTTTATCAACATCACCCAGTTGATGGTGTTCTCCAACAACATGGAATACGACGACGGCTCGCCGCAGCCGATCGAAGGGGCCTTCTACGCCAGCCCGTCGTATGAAGCGCCGATCTTCAACTACTTTCGGGAAGAGGAAGATCTGAATCCGTTTGACCTGCTGGCAGACGAGGACGACGCGGTCGAAAACGAGGTGCTCCGGGACACCAACCTCAGCGTCATCAAGCACAGCCCCGAATTCATCAGCAACAAGTCGCCCGACACGCCGACCAACCGCATCTGCGCCTCCCTGTTCAGTCACGGCCGCCTGTCGTTTTTGCTGCAATACGCTTTTGCGTATGTAAACGAGGTCGATGGCCTGCACAAGCACGTCATGCGCTACCCGCAACTCTTTGCGACCAAGGCGATCGAACGCAAACTCGACGCCGGCGTGCGCAAGGGAATCATCTGGCACACCCAGGGCAGCGGCAAGACCGCACTGGCCTATTACAACACCCGCTTCCTGACCGACTATTTCCAGAAGCGGGGCATCATCCCCAAGTTTTATTTCATCGTCGACCGGCTCGACCTGCTCACTCAGGCGCAGCGGGAATTCTCCAGCCGGGGGCTGACGGTGCACACCATCGACAGCCGCGAGGCCTTCTCCCGCGACATCAAGGCGACCAAGGCGATTCACAACGACTCCGGCAGACCGGAAATCACCGTGGTCAACATCCAGAGATTTGAAGATGATCCGGACGTGGTCCGCACCGAGGATTACGACGTCAGCATGCAGCGCGTCTATTTCCTCGACGAGGTGCACCGCAGCTACAACCCCAAGGGCAGTTTTCTTGCCAATCTGAGCCAGTCCGACCAGTGCGCCATTAAGATCGGCCTCACCGGCACACCGCTGCTGGGCGATGATTACAACTCCCGCGCCCTGTTCGGTGACTACATCCACAAATACTACTACAACGCCTCCATCGCCGACGGTTACACCCTGCGCCTGATCCGCGAGGAGATCGCCACCAATTACAAACTCTCCCTGCAGGAGGCGATCGCCGCAGTGGAACTCCAGCAGGGCGACATTGACCGCAAGCAGATCTATGCTCACCCTCGCTTTGTCGAGCCGATGCTCGACTACATCATCGAAGACTTCGAAAAGAGCCGTGGCGCGCTGAATGACGCCACCATCGGCGGCATGGTGATCTGCGACAGCGCCGAGCAGGCGAAAAAGATGTACATAATCTTTCAGTCCCGCCTTCCGTCGAAGGTTGTCGAACTGCATCCGCCAGTCCGGGCCGATGAGCCTGTGGATCTGCCTATGGTGGCCGAACTTTCCCCCAGTTACGCCACGCTGAGAAAGCAGGCCAACAAGGTCAAAAGCGCCGCCCTGATCCTGCATGACATCGGGAGCAGGCAGGAGCGAAAAGACTGGGTGGAAGACTTCAAGGCGGGCAAGATCGATTTGCTTTTCGTCTATAACATGCTCCTCACCGGCTTTGACGCCCGACGGCTGAAAAAGCTCTATCTGGGCCGGTTGATCCGCAAGCACAACCTGCTCCAGGCCCTGACCCGGGTCAATCGTCCCTACCAGGATTTCCGCTACGGTTACGTTGTCGATTTCGCCGATATCCGCAAGGAGTTCGACGCCACCAACAGGGCCTATTTCGAAGAACTGCAAGCCGAACTGGGCGATGAACTGGAACACTACTCGCACCTGTTCAAGTCCACTGTGGAGATCGCCGGGGAGATCGAGGCGATCAAGGACATCCTGTTCAGCTTCGATACCGAAAACGCCGAGGAATTCTCCCGGCAGATCAGCCGGATCCAGGATCGCGCCACGGTGCTGGCCCTGAAAAAGGCCCTGGCTGATGCCCGCAGTCTCTACAACCTGATTCGCCTGCAGGGGGTATACAGCTTCCTCGACCAGCTCGATTTCCAGAAGCTGGGCCAGCTCTACCGCGAAACCTGCAACCACCTCGATTTGCTCAACCTGAAAGAGCGCATTGAATCGAGCGCCGACACCACGGGCCTGCTCAACGTTGCCCTGGAAGAGGTGCTGTTCCTGTTCACGAAGATCGGAGAAGAAGAACTGGTGCTGGCCGACCAGCTCAAGAACACCCTGCGCCAGACCCGCGAGGCCCTGGCCGATAACTTCGACCAGCAGGACCCCAGGTTCATCACCCTCAAGGAGGAGCTGGAGCGGCTGTTCAAGAAGAAAAAACTGAACGAAGTCACCCAGGAGGAAATGACCGCCAACATCGGTGCGCTGGGCGCGATTCACGATCAGGTCAAGAAGCTGAACCGGCAGAACAACCAGCTCCGCGCCAAATACCAGGGCGATGCCAAATACACCCGCATCCACAAGCGGCTGCGGGAACGCGGCACGCTCTCAAACACCGAGCGCCGTATCTTCGAGGCCCTCTCTGGTGTCAAACAGCAGGCCGACGACCAGGTGCTGCAGAACACCCAGTTGCTGGCCAACGAAAGCTATTTCGAGCGGATGATGATGCCGCTGGTCATCGGCGAATTCCAGACCCAGCAGAAAATCAAGCTTAACCCGGACACCTCCCGTATCATCAATCAATTGGTGATCACCGAATATATGAATGAATTTGCCTCAGGCACAAGTACAGGAGCACACCCTTGGTAACTCAGGATTTCACAAAACGCACCCGGCAACTGATCGACAGCCTCAAGGGGATCTGTGCCGCCTATGGCCTTGGCAACGACGGCAACGAGTTCAAGATCATTACCCAGGTCTTTCTCTACAAATTTCTCAACGACAAGTTCGCCTTTGAAGCCAAGAAGATCAGCCCCGAGCTGGCCGGGGCCGAGAGTTGGGAACAGGCGATCATCGCCATGAACGTCGACGAGTTGGAGATGCTGCAACTGCAGATGGGGCCGGACACTGCCCGCCTCAAGCCCGAGCACTTCATCGCCCATCTGTTCAGCCGCCAGAACGCGCCGGAGTTTGCCAAGCTCTTCGACGACACCCTGCGTGACATCGCCATCAGCAACAACGACATCTTCGCGGTGAAGACCGACGGTGGGGCCAAGGTCACGTTGTTTGATCGGGTGAGCGAATACATCAGCGATGTCGTCAAGCGCGATGATTTCTGCCGCGCCATTATCAACAAACTGGTGGAATTCAGCTTCGAACGCATCTTCACCCAGAAGTTCGATTTTTACGCCACCATTTTTGAATACCTCATCAAGGACTACAACAGCAACAGCGGCGGCAAGTATGCCGAGTATTATACGCCCCATGCCGTCGCCCGCATCATGGCCGCGATCTTGGTACCGCAGGAACAGCAGGGCAA
This sequence comes from Desulfocastanea catecholica, assembly GCF_054657295.1. Lineage (NCBI taxonomy): Bacteria > Pseudomonadati > Thermodesulfobacteriota > Desulfobulbia > Desulfobulbales > Desulfobulbaceae > Desulfocastanea > Desulfocastanea catecholica. The sequence continues at coordinate 6,761 of NZ_BAAHYZ010000047.1, read as the reverse complement.
GGTGCAAAACGTCAGCTGCTACGACCCGTCGGCCGGGTCCGGCACTCTGCTGATGAATGTCGCCCACGCCATCGGCGAGAATCGTTGCAGCATCTACACCCAGGACATTTCCCAGAAATCCTCCAATCTGCTGCGCCTCAACCTGATTCTCAACAATCTCGTGCACTCCATCCCCAACATCATCCAGGGCAACACCCTGCTCCACCCCTACCACCGGAACGGCAAGGCGCTGAAGAAGTTTGATTACATCGTTTCCAATCCGCCCTTCAAGATGGACTTTTCCGATTTCAGGAACGAACTGGACAGCAAGGAGCATCAGCAGCGCTTCTTTGCCGGGGTGCCGAACATCCCCAAACAGGCCGTGGAGAAGATGGCCATCTACCAGCTCTTTCTCCAGCACATCGTTCATTCGCTGAAACCCGGCGGCAAGGCGGCGGTGGTGGTGCCCACCGGCTTCATCACCGCGCAAAGCGGCATCGACAAGAAGATTCGCCAGCATCTGGTGGACGAAAAGATGCTCGCCGGAGTGGTCTCCATGCCAAGTAACATCTTTGCCACCACCGGCACCAACGTCTCCATTCTGTTCATTGACGATACTAACAAAGAGGGGGTGGTGCTTATTGACGCCTCCGGCCTCGGCACCAAGGTCAAGGATGGCAAGAACCAGAAAACCCTGCTCTCGGCAGAAGAGGAAGACCGCATTATCGCCACCTTTAATGGCAAGCAGGCAATGGAAGAATTCTCGGTGGTGGTGAGTTACGATGAGATTGGCGCCAAGAACTATTCACTCAGCGCCGGGCAGTACTTCGAGGTGAGGATCGAGTATGTGGACCTGACGCCTGAGCAGTTCGCCGCAAAGATGCAGGGATTTAGCGATAACCTGGACAGGCTGTTCAAGGAGTCGGCGGGGCTGGAGCAGGAGATAAGGAGGAAGATGGCGGGGTTGCGCTATGAGTAGATGGGTAATAAAAAAACTCGGTAATATCTCTGAAATGTGCCTCGGAAAGATGTTGGACGAGAAGAAGAACAAAGGCGTCTTTGAGCCATACCTTGCCAATATAAATGTTCGATGGGGAGGATTCGATTTCTCAAACCTCAATCAAATGCGATTTGAGAAAAGCGAGCAAGACCGGTATGGGTTGAAATATGGCGACCTCGTAATTTGCGAGGGTGGTGAGCCAGGGCGTTGTGCAATCTGGAAAGATGAAATGCTCGGAATGAAGATCCAGAAAGCATTGCATCGAGTGAGGATTAACAGCAACTACAGTAACAATTTCGTTTATTACCGATTGCTGCTAGCCGGGAGAAATGGGGAGCTTAACAAGCACTTCATAGGCTCAACTATTAAACATCTTACGGGGGTTGGTCTCAAGCAGGTCGAATTTTCGTATCCATCATTCAAATACCAGCAAAAAATCGCCGCCGTCCTCTCCATCCTCGACGCCAAAATCAACTGCAACAACCGCATTAACGCCGAGCTGGAGGTGATGGCCAAGACCCTGTACGACTATTGGTTCGTGCAGTTCGACTTCCCCGACGAAAATGGCAAACCCTATAAATACTCCGGCGGCAAGATGGTTTACAACCCTAACCTGAAACGGGATATCCCGTCGGGGTGGAGCAGTGCCACCGCCTCCGAATTGCTTGAATTCAATCCAAGTTTGACACTAAAGGCGGGAAATGAGGCTAGTTACATAGATATGAATTCGCTTCCGATATCGGGTTTCATGACCTCGGAACCGGAACGAAAGGTGTTTCGAGGCGGCGCAAAGTTCCAAAATGGCGATGTTGTAGTGGCTAGGATCACACCTTGTCTAGAAAATGGTAAGACAGCTCTAATCACCCTACTGAATAATGACGAAGTGGGATTTGGCTCCACAGAGTTCATCGTAATCAGGGGGCGTCATCAACCGCTCATGGGATTCGCAGCGCAGCTAAGCCGGTCGGATTCATTCCGGCAATTCGCCATATCCAACATGACTGGTACATCTGGGCGGAAGCGTATCGACGCAAAAACACTGGAAACATATCCAGTTCCAGTGGCACCGTATGAAATCTTGTTACGCTTCGAAAAGATCGTTGCCCCCTTCTACACTAGGATGACAACGAACGCAAAAGAGAATACAGAACTCACCCAACTCCGCGACTGGCTCCTTCCTATGCTGATGAACGGTCAGGTCACGGTGGCGTAAGGGATACCATGACCATCGACCGAACTACGGAATATCTGCTTAGCCTGCTCAACGAGCTGCGCAAACTCCCCCGCGAAGCCGAATGGGTGGAGTTCAAGCATAACAACGACGATCCCGAGGAGATCGGCGAATATCTGTCCTCCCTCGCCAACGCCGCCGCACTGACGGGAAAGGTGCACGCTTATCTTGTCTGGGGTGTGGACAACGATACCCATGAGGCTGTCGGTACCAGCTTTGACCCTGGCAAGGCCAAAGTTGGTAATGAGGAGTTGGAAAACTGGCTGCTGCGCTTGCTGAGTCCCAAAATAAACTTCCGGTTTTACCCCTTCCTGGTGGATGAAAAACCGATAGTTTTGCTGGAGATCGGTGCGGCCTTCCGTCATCCCGTGCAGTTCAAGGGCACTGAATACATCCGGGTCGGGTCCTACAAGAAGAAGCTCAAGGAGTTCCCCGAAAAGGAAAGGGAGCTGTGGCGGATCTTTGACCGAATCCCTTTTGAGCGGGAGATCGCGGCGGAAAATGTCAGTGTTGATGAGGTCTTTAAGCTCCTCGATTACCCCGCCTATTTTGATTTACTCTCCCTGCCGTTGCCGGAAGGCCGCGATGGAATTCTCGCGACCTTGGCGGCTGATGAAATGATTGCACCAGGGAAGGCGGGCAAGTGGAATATCTCCAGCCTGGGCGCGGTGCTGTTCGCCAAACGGCTTGCTGATTTCCGTCCGCTCCGGCGCAAGGCGGTGCGGGTCGTGTTGTACAAGGGCGAGAGTCGGGTGGAAACGATCCGCGAGCAGGAGGGCACCAAAGGCTATGCAGCGGGTTTTGAGGGGCTGATCGGATTTGTCACCAACCTGCTGCCCAGCAACGAAGTGATCGGTCAGGCGCTACGCAAGGAAGTGCCGATGTTTCCCGAACTGGCGATCCGCGAGCTGGTCGCCAATGCCGTGATAAACACACCAGAGCGGTTCTTTTTGCCCATCGTGAGCTGAGAGAGATGAATAAAGAGGATCGTATGCGGGCCTGTTATCTTCACGCCTGCCTGAAGTATGTGCAGCGTGATTTTATGACCAACAGCACCCTGCGGCAGCGTTTTGGAATTGAAGAAAGAAACAGCGCAACAGCCTCAAGGATTATTATAGAGACCCTGGAGGGCGGTCTGGTTCGCCCCTATGACGAATCCGCAAGCCGAAAATTCATGCGTTACGTGCCATTCTGGGCATGATTTTTCATTTGATGTTTATTTGACATGGGAGGTTTATTCAGGCCGGATGTTCTTTATATCTTCCTTTGTTACAGCATGTTATGGCACATTTTTTTATTTGATGGCTATTTGATGATTTGATGAATGACAATTGATGCTTTCGCAAAAAGTATCCATTGCGATGGCCAAGAAAGGCCCAGCGCACCGGCGTCGGGGGCGTCGATGCTGTAACCCTGCTGCATTTTCGCGCCTTCGCATGCAAAAAAGAGGTATCCAGGCATGAGTAAAAACAAGAAACCACGGTCGTCCAAAAAACAGGAGATCTCCCTCGTCCGTTCCTCGGCGGCTGAATATTTGACCTTTGTCGCGGCTGGGGGCGGTTCGGCAGCTAGTGTGGAAATGCGTTACGAGGACGAAAACATCTGGCTGACGCAGAAGATGATTGCAACCCTCTACGATGTCTCGGTGCCCGCCATCAACCAGCACCTGAAGCACATTTTTGCCGACAACGAACTCGAGGAAGCGGCAGTTATTAAGCAGTACTTAACAACTGCCGCAGACGGCAAAAACTACCGGGTCAAGCACTACAGCCTGCAGGCCATCATCGCCATCGGCTTCAAGATCGAAAACGAGCGCGCGGTACAGTTCCGTAAATGGGCCAACCAGATCGTCAAGGACTACACCATTCAGGGTTGGACAATGGATGTGGAGCGCCTGAAACACGGCGGTAACCTGACCGATCAGTTCTTTGAGCGCCAACTGGAAAAGATCCGCGAAATCCGGCTTTCCGAGCGCAAGTTTTACCAGAAGATTACCGACATCTACGCCACCGCGCTGGACTACGACCCAACCGCCACCGCCACCAAGCGGTTTTTCGCCGCCGTGCAGAATAAGTTGCACTACGCCATCCACGGCCAGACGGCGGCGGAGGTCATTGTCGACCGCGCCGATCACCAGAAGGAAAACATGGGGCTGACCCATTGGGAAGGTACGCCTCACGGGAAAATCCACAGATACGATGTCTCCATCGGCAAGAACTACCTCTCCGAGTTCGAGCTGGCACAGATGCGCCGCATCGTCTCCGCCTATCTCGACATGGCCGAGCTTCAGGCCATGCGCAAAATCCCCATGACCATGGAAGACTGGGAAAAACGGTTGGCGGACTTCCTGAAACTTTGGGACCGGGAAATTCTTCAGGACGCGGGAAAAGTGACAGCAGAGCTGGCCAAGGCCCATGCCGAAAGCGAATATGAAAAATACCGCATCGTGCAGGACCGGCTGTTTGAAAGCGACTTTGACCGGATGGTGAAGCAGCTGGAGGCAGGTGACGAGACATGAGCCTAAAAGCGTCCTACCAAGCCGTATACGACCTGTTTGACACCTGGAAAGCCTAATCTTCGAACATCAGGCCGAGTAGTACCAGGCCCTGCAGGAGAGTACCCGCCAGACCGACTCTGCGCCCTTTATCGCCTTCATACTACGGATGATTCTGGATACCGTGACCATCTCGACCCCGGAAGTTGTACCGGATGTTACCCCGGAAGTTAGATTGATCTCGGCCTTCGCCGGTGAGATGACCCGTCAACAGCTCAAAGAGGCATTTGGGCTTAAAGATGATGAGCATTTCCGCAAGGCCTATCTGCTGCGTGCCCTGGAGGCTGGGTTGGTTGAAATGACCATTCCTGATAAACCGCGCAGCAGCAAACAGAAATACCGACTGACCGACAAAGGCACCAGTGGCGCAGACGCAAATTGGCGATGGATAACTTGCCTACCGGGGCCGTCTGGTTTACCGAAAAGATGCCACTCCATTTATTGGATATCAGGCGCTTTCCTCCACGTTGAGTAGAAAACGCCAAGCAGGTATCACGTCGATCTTTCCGGATTCATTCTGGATTTTCTCTTCCTCACCACGGGTGACGATGATTCCTTGCGTTAGGTTCAATTCGGCCATGGCTTCGGTAAGCGCGGTGGTTTCCCGCTTGCGGGTTTGCGGGTCGGCCATCGACGTGCAGACCTGAACGAGCATGCGGGAATGGCCCTGTCGTCCGGCGATGAAATCGACCTCCCGACCTGTCTTGGTTTTGTAGTAGAAAATATCCGGTGTAACCCGACGCAGCGCAATGAATACCAGATTTTCCAACAGATGACCCGAGTTGACAAGAATACCGGAGCTGATCGATGTCACCAGTGCGTGATCGATGCAATAAATTTTCTTGGGGTTGGTGTTGGCCCGGGCCGTCGAGGCGTCGAAGATGCGCACCGTGAACAGAATATAGGCGTCCTCGAACCACCCGAGATAATCGGACACGGCGGATTTCGGCGCCTTATGGCCGAGGGATTTCAGATAGCCGGTCAGGTTGTTGACTGAATACGGACAGCCGGTGTTGTCCACCAGCCAATGCGCCAGAGCCGCGACTGCCCTGGGGTGAGAAATGTCATGACGTTCGACGAGGTCGCGGAACAGCATGGCGCTCCAATATTCCTGGTGGGTCTTGATCCGCAGCATCCGGTCGAGTGGGGCGACCTCGGGAAAGCCGCCGGTTTCCCAATAGTCCTCGAATGCCTTCTGGATAGTCAGACGTTTCTTGGTCGAGAGTGGACCGTCGCTTTCGATCCGTTGGTGATCGAGAAACTCTCGGAACGAGAACGGAAAAATCTCCCAGGAGAGTGCCCGTCCGCGCATCTGAGTGGCGATCTCCCTTGAGAGCATATGTGCGGATGAGCCGGTTATATATACCTCGCACTTTTCCGTGCGCATCAAGCGGTCGACAAAAGACTCCCAACCCGGAACGACCTGAATCTCATCGAAAAAGCAATAGACTTTTTCGGCATTCTTTTTTTCCGGGTAGAGCGAGAAGTAGGCTTCCAGGATGATGCCCAGTTTGTCATGTTGCAGGCTGTGCAACCGGTCATCAAAAAAGTTGAGGTATAAGATGTTCCGGCGGGAAACGCCGGCGTCCTCAAGCTTCTTCATGAGCTGGAACATGAAAGTCGATTTGCCGCTACGACGCACACCTATGCAGACCGTGGCTTTTGCCGACACCGGCGAGACAGCAACTCGTCTGGGCACGCCCTTAGGTAGATCAATCTCTTGAAAATCAAGGATTATCTCTTTGAGTATGTTGATCATTGCTTTAACTTCCGGTGTTAAATGTTTCCGTTTTGAGTGCTATCTGGTAATATTTATAGCCGGTTTCAGTATTAGATGGCAAGAATTATTTCTGACGTCGATTAAGTAATCGACCAAGGAGCAGTGCTGCACCTGTCAGATAAGCAGGTATTCCGCCGTATATTTATTTTACTGAAATTGTGTGATAGTATGAGTAAGTAGTTTGCAGCAAAACCCTACCCGTCGGTTGAAAAAGGAT
>NZ_BAAHYZ010000046.1:0-14268 GCF_054657295.1 Desulfocastanea catecholica | reverse complement strand
TCTTGCAAACAATCGTGCAATCAACATTCGGTATATACTACAAGTGGCCAGACTAGCTTACCCCTAAATTCGTGGAGTTGAGGCTTTTCCTGATAGCCCTACCATCTCACTTTTTCATTTCAGTTGTCTTAGCTCACTGATCCGTTCTGGAGGGAAATGACGATAGAACGTCGTTCGTCCAATCTCAAGTTGTTTGATAATGTCTGTGACGAACGGGTAGTTTTTGGAATCTTTAATCATAGACTCAGCAGTACGGATTTTATCCACAGTCATGCTTGGTGGCCGACCACCTCTACGCCCTCTTTTGTGAGCAGCTGCAAGACCCGCACGGGTATTCTCAACAATCAATTCCCTCTGAAATTCATCGAATGCGGCGGTCATGTGAAAAAACAAGCGTCCCTCTGGTGTTCCTGTATCTATATTCTGGGTAAGGACCTTCAGCTTAATTTTACGTTGCTCAAGATCATAGGCGGTGGCAATGATTTGTCTAATGGAACGCGCCAGCCTTGACAGTTTCCAGACAACAAGCGTGTCTCCCTCCCTCATATAATCCAACGCCGCTTTCAGTTCGGCCCGTTCCTTGTGAGAACCTGATATTTTTTCGATAAATATTCGTCCACACCCTGCCTTTTTCAAAGCATCGGTTTGCATCTGCGGGTTCTGATCCATCGTTGAGACACGAGCATATCCAATGAGCATTTTTTATTCCAAAAACGATTTTACTTGATAATAACAGAACAAATGTTTTAGAACAGTGTTTTGAAACATCATAATATGTTTTTTTGCCTGGGGTGAGTACAAAAGAATGTATGTTTCAAAAAACTTGGTATTACGCACCTTTTTTTCCTACTGCCCATTGTGTCTTTTTAAAGAAGCATCAGTGCAGAAAGATAGCAAACCAAACTGCCGTATTTACATAAATGCGTATTCATGGCAAAAATAAACCCGAAAAAGACAGAATACCGTTCGACAAACAGCCCATAACAATGAAAATAATATTCATTGTCAACCGTCATGATTACTTGATTGGTGCACCGGTCGCCAAACGCGGTTCTCCGCAGTTACCAGGAGTGTTAAAATAGCAAACAGCAGACCAGGAAATTTTAAAACCGGCCATAGATCTGGCCGACGCATCGAACAGGAAAAACAGTTTTCTGGCATAAAATTTTGTCCAAGGTCGCGCCGGCCACAAAAACTTTAATATCAAAACAAGACAGAGAGAAAGAAATGGTTGGTAGAGAAAATAAGAATGCCCCTCCAGAAAAAGAAAGTTTCACTTCTCGGCAACTCTGTCTTTTTCAGGACTTCCTTGTTAATACACCTGAAGAACGTAACTCTTTGTCAAACACAATAGAGCTTTGGGATGCTGTGCCTAAATATTACATAAGTAAACATTTACAAAACACGCTTCGTAAAAATGGTTTTCTGCCAACAATAGAAAAAGATTTCGTTTTTCGGGGCCAAAGCTTATCCGTAAAAGTGAGGCCAGGGAGAATAACCGTAGATGGCAAGGATAAAGAATTTTATCCGGGAGTAAGAGAAGAATTGGTCGAAGATGCTTTAAGGAAGATGGCTTGTAATCCCGGGTATGGTTTTTTTGATAATCAACGCAGCGGTGTTTCCTTCACCTTACATCAGTTACGCAAAGAGTTGAGTGAGCAAGGACATACCTTTTCTTATAGCCAGGTGGTTGATTCTCTTAAGATATTAACCAGGTCTACTATAGAAATATGCTCTAAAGACGGTAAATCGATGTACGAGACTTCTCCTTTGACGAGCTTAGCCGCCGTTACTAAAGAGGACAAAAAAAACAATCCTGAAGCCCGATGGTATGTTGATTTTAGTTTATTGGTAACCCAGGCTATTAAAAAAATTGAATATAGACAATATAACTACAACCTTACCATGGGCTTAAAAGGTCAGCTTTCTAGATATTTACACAAGCGTATATCACATAATTTTATTCAAGCTAACCTTCTTACCCCATACACCATAACAATGGCTTCGTTGTCACGCGATAGTGGACTGCTGGACTGTAAAAGAGCGAACGATAATAAGCGCAAGCTGGAGGCTGCTCTTCATGAATTAATTGAAGCTAAGGTCTTGATGCGATACGAGTCAGATGAAACAAGGGGGGGGCGTAGTTCTTTAGAGGATATAAAATATAATCTGTATCCCGATCATGATTTTGTTGCTGAACAGAAAAGGTCGAACCAAAGGCTGAAGTTAGCCCAAGAAGATAGCCAGTAGTTTCGATCCGCAAGTCTACCAAAACAAGAAGGCGGGAGTTTTACCCCGCAGATCGTCGCAAAAGCGGGAGTTTTACCCCGCAAGTCAAAGAAAAGCGGGAGTTTTACCCCGCAGATCCCGGGAGTTTTACCCCGCAGGTACCCTTGGAGCTCGTTTTTTTTGGGATATAAAAAATAATTTTAATCAAAAAGCGGGAGTTTTACCCCGCAGATCGTCGCAAAAGCGGGAGTTTTACCCCGCAGGTCAATAAAAAGGCAGGAGTTTTACCCCGCAGGTCGACCAAAAAGCGGGAGTTTTACCCCGCAGGTCGAAGTCACCCGGGAGTTTTACCCCGCAGGTCCCAGTAGTTTTACCCCGCAGGTTCTTTACTGAAAACATAGTATAAACAAACACATAAACATTTTTTATTATAATCCCTCTTTTTTATTCTTTTAACCTTATTTTAACCTTATGATTTGTGACATCCGGACCTAAAAACTACTGACAAAAAAACCTAACAAACAAAAGAAGTGGCAAGCTGCGCTTGCTTGTTATGAGAAAAAACAATTCGAGCCTTCGGCTCCCGGTAATAATTCGTAAAACCATCTATCGATATTAATTTCACCTATATTATTAACCTACCAACCCTTTAAAGGACAGTAGGAAAAAGAAACCCTACTTTTTCCGGCGTGTAATCTCACAAGAGACACCTGATAAGCTGATATCTGCTTTACGAAGGCCAACACCTTCATAAAGTCGAATGAAGCAGGAGTATCTTTTAAACTTCTTTTTTTAAGGTTTCGTTTTCAGACTTGTCCATTCTTTAATTCTTGGTTCCAATCTTTGGATTTAGGCAAAGGTCTCAAAACATTAACTCCTATGGGAGCAATTGTCCTTACCTGGTCAGCCATCTTTGCTCCATCCAGGTCATTGTCAAAAGCAAGGTGCACTTCACCACCCACCATTTTATTCATTGCCAGTGCTAATAACTCGAGCTGATCAGGGTTCATACTTCCCCCAACACTGACAAATCTCGCTGAAGGGATATTGTGCAAGGCCTGATAAGATAGTCCGTCGATAGCACTCTCACTGATAACTAAACACGTATCTTCCTTGAAACAAATCGAAGACCAAAGCCCCTTGACCCCTCCGCCAGCATACCCAGTAAATTTATAATTTTTCTTCTCAAACCCGCATAACCCATCTCGGTTATAGTGGGGAAAAAGTACATTTCCCCGAAAATCCACCTTAAAACAATGTTTAAACCGTGGAGAGTTTATCAATGTTCTATTTAGACCACGCCACTCCAAAAAAGGAGAATCATTAAAATAATTCGCTTTTTCATAATAAATAACAGCTGCCCTTGTGTCTTTGGACGCAGGTTTGAGAGGTGCAAAGGTGGGAAGGTTTGTTTTAGGTCTTGATAAACCGAGCCAACCGCGAAGAATTTTTCGTATTTCTCCAAGATTGCCGCCATTCCTGTTTGATAAAAAATCTATGATTGTACCGTTGTCGAGAGGGTTTCGAATTGAGAAATAGATATAGTTAGAAGATTTGTTGTCTTTTGCCATAACAAGCTTGTCCCCATCAGCATTGCGCATGACCGACGAGGTCTGTGAGCTCTTTTTCTTGTCCAGTAAATAACCCTCAGAAGCGGCAAACTCCCTTAAGTCTATATTTTTTTTAAAGAGGTCTAATTCATCCATCTAAAACTCTCTCTAGCCCCAATATCACAATGAAAGTGTTAAAAATATGTTAAAAATAATGAGTGCAAGTCCCCTTCAACATCAAATATAATCGTCTAGATCAGGGTTTGATTCATGTTTGATAAGCGAATCACTTTTACTTACCCCAAGTTTTCGCGGCGGCGTAACTGTTTTTTTCTGTGAAGGGTTCTCACTGTTCTCTCTGGCTGCACGGGCGTATTTATAAAATGTTTTATAGGCCATAGTAACCTTACCTTCCTTTACAAATTGTGTGTGTAGCATTGTATAACTGTATCCCTGGGTGAGCCTTTTTAAGGCTTCTTCCTTGACGGCCAACCATTCTATTTTTGCCGCATAATTTTGCATAATATTTCCCTCTGTTTTTTGCTTTATCGATAAAATACCTTTGTGAAAATGTAGAATAGTGGAGATATTTAGAGAAATCAATGGTTGATTTTAGAGAAATAGATCGACTTTTATGGAAATTTAAAGAAATTTATGCATAAAACGGAGCTATACGGAGATATTTGGAGAAAAAGACTGTCTTTATTCTTTACCTTTCTCTTTTTTTCTATTTGGAGTATAGGACAGGATAGGTGAGGTGACGCTACCTCGATCATCTCACACCTGCCCTGGCGGGGCCAACTTATTCGCCTGCGGCTCAACGAAAAAGCTAAAAAAAGAATTGAAATTATGCCAAGCGACAAAAAACGAATAGTAACTTACGTCACCGATGAGGAACATAAACAGCTCGTTAAATCGGCAGCTAAGGCAGGATTGACGACCTCCACGTTTGTGAAACGTGTATGCTTGGGACAAAAAGTGCAAAGCATAGTGGACCATCAAGCGGTATTAGCCGTGCTGAAGGCCAATGCTGACCTGGGACGATTAGGGGGTTTGTTTAAAAAGTTTCTCTCGGAAGGAAACGCAGTGGGTCCGTATGCTGCTGACTTGCTGGTCATGCTGCGAAGCATCGAGGCAACAAAAGCTCAAGTGGTTAAAGAGTGCAGCGCTTTGGTGCAAGCGATTACCCAAAAAGATAAGGGGTAGGGTCGATGATGAATTTATTTTCCAGTTTTTCGACATTTCTATTCATTACCGCTGCGGGAGTTTTTTTGTTCATGGCTTGGCATGTTTCCGGCTGGTCCGGAACCTTCAAAATGCTTTATCTGGTCGCCTTGGTCCCGTTAGGGGGCTTGGCGGTTATATGGATCTGTCGGGGAGTTTATTGGGCTGTGGTAATTATTCTCGCATCGGTTTTTATGAGCATTGAATTTCTCGGAAAACAACTATTGAAATTGGTGTGTTGGAAATGATTGCCAAGCGTATTGATACAAAACCGGGCAACGATAACTCGCGGCAATTAGGTTTATACATTGCCGACGCAAGCCATGAGGGTGAAAAATTACTGTTCGCTTGGCATGAAGGGTGTTTGTCCGATACATACGAAATAGCACTGGTTGAGATCGAGGCCACCCAAGGCATGAATACTCGCTGCGAGGGCGGAAAAACATATCATTTAATGGTCAGTTTCCGGCCGGAAGACGAGGCCAAACTTACTCCGGAATCCATGCGTGATATTGAAGCTGCATTTGCCAAGGCCCTTGATTTCGTTGAACATCAACGACTTTGCGGTGTCCATAAAAACACCAATAATATGCACCTGCATGTAGCATATAACATGATCCATCCGGAGAAGTTCACCAAGCATGAACCGTTCCGTGATTTCTATAAACTCTCTGAAGTCTGCCGGGCCATGGAAACAAAATATGACCTGGTGATTGATAATGGTATCAATCCAGACCGGGAATCATCACCACAGATAAACCAAAGGGCGGCCAGCATGGAGGCTCATTCCGGGGAACAATCTTTTCAGTCTTATGTCCTGGAACACAAAGGTGACATCTTGAAGATGATGGAGGGTGCTGGAAACTGGCAGGAATTGCATACAGCTTTGGCCGGATATGGCCTGGAGATCAAGCCACGTGGCAACGGATTGGTGGTGGTAAATACCACCGGCAAAGGAGCTATCAAAGCCAGCGCCATCAACCGCAGCATATCCAAAAAAAGTCTGACGGATCGTTTAGGTGAATACTCCGCATCAATACTACCTGTGACTCCAAATAAAAAATATGACCAAAAGCCTCTACAACCTCGCTCCGAGGAACGAAAAAAACTCTATCCACACTATAAAAAACTGTTAGAGGAACGAAATTCGCAAATAGGGATGGTAAGGCAACAGGCTACCGCCGGCCTGCTCGCGATTAGAGAGCGTTACAGCAAACAGCGAAAAAACATTGAACAACGGATCTTACCGCGCAAAACAAAAAGTAAACTCCGACAAATCTTAAATGTTGAAGAGAGGTTGGCTAGGGAAAAAGAGAACTCAAAGGGCCAGGAGCGATTGCAAGAGGTTCGAGAACGGTACCCGTTCCACAATTGGAATGGATACCTGAAGTGGCAGTCACAACAGGGTAATGCAACCGCCCTGGAGGTGTTGCGGTCGAAAACGCAAAGCAACGATTCGGCAGCCGCCCCAGGGGAAAAAACAGCAGATTACTACCAGGCCAAAAGAAAAATCACACTCAATGGCGTGAAAAAAGAACAACAGCTTGTGGCTTCGGACCTTACCGCCAAGCATCGAGGCGGTCTTATCGCTGTTACTCGGATGAAACAGTTGGCGGCCCAGGAAACCTTGCAACGAACTATCGAAACGAACACCCCTAAAATGTTTTCAGAGGTTCGTTACATCATCGACAATAACGGCATTGTTATTTTTACGCTGTCAAGCGGCGGGACGATCCGGGATGCGGGAAAGAAGTTACATTTCTCCTTGGATGAAACCACGCAGAAAGCGGCGCTGATTTACGGTCAAGCGCGATTTGGTAAAAATATTCAATTAAAAGATAACACCATCGAACGGAAAAAATATGAGCGAAACCAGAGAAACAGAACCAGAGATAACCAGCCCCACTTTGCTGGCATTAAACAAATCTACCAAAACGGTATGCGCAAGCTGTCCGAACTCAATGTGGTTCGGTTCGGCAAAAGAACAAAAATGCTTTTGCCAGATCATGCACGCGGTGACATGGAGCGATGACGAAAAAAACAATATCACCCATTGCGACGGTGTTTTTTTAGAGGGATAGGCTAAGGGTACAAACCTGACAATCGGTGTGTGAAATAGGTACCAGGTTGCACGAATGTAAGGCCCTTAAATGAGAGAGGGAAAAGATGAGTAAAAAATGTCGATTTTGCGAGTCATTGGATGATGTTAAAAGGGTGAAAAATAGATTTTTTGTTTGCCGTGCATGTAGACCGGCTGTCTATGCGGTCATAAAATCGCCCGATATTATAGAACAGGTTTGGCCGTTGTTGCAGGACAGGGCAATACTTCCACAAGTCAGGCGAATTAAAATTCCCTGGCGTGTCGAAATACCAGAAGAATTGCCTGCAAAACGACATCGGACCCAGGACAGGGAACAAAACACATGGTATCTAATTGTTTCCGAACATGAAAAGCAACCTGTAGAACTGTTTATGTCCACGGCTGGAGAAAACGACTATAGGCTACAATCAAAAATAGCCAATCTAACCGCATTGACACGACTGATTTCATTGATATTGAGGCACATTTTTTTGGGTGAAAAAATAACTATCGAAAAAGTACAAAATCAACTTCAAAAAAGTTCCAGACAAAGTCTTGATTTGCCGGATATGGTATTAAGAATATTAAATAAATATTCCAGCACCGGAATATTAAAAAACGGAAGTCCTACGGGGTAAAACCGGAGCGATGTTATCATTGGGGGCCGCTCATCTATACCTCTTCGTGGACGGTAACACCCGTTCAGTCTGGTTGATACTGTCGTGGTATACCGGGTTCCGTCTTCCGGTTTTCCCAGCCACCACCCTTGAACTTCGAATAAAAAACTGCTGCTAAATCTCTTTTTTCCTACTGCTCTTCTATCTTTCAAAATTGCGTTGTGGAATTTACCCTCCGGAACCACACAACAGTTCCGAAGGATGCATACCCCATGCTGCAAAAGCTGCTGGTATAACTGTCGTTTTTAGCTAGGTGCGCGATGCCCTTCCTTCAGGCGGTTATAGCTCACAAAAGCAGAAAGGGGGGAAACACAACTGAATTGACTGACAGAGTGGCGGGCAAAGGCGCTTGCTGCATGGGCTGCGGGCTAAATCTTTAGAAAACAAACAAAAATGCAACGATATATATTTATATTAAATTACATTTAATGAAATAATAAAATATTATTTAACATTTTAAGAAATCCACATGAGAAATATGGAGACCGATCTGCTGTTAAGGTCGAATATAGCTATGATGACTTTGAGATCTCTACCCTCTATCGAAGAGACCAGGAAGGTAAAGCTGACGTTCTGCCCTGTTCTTTAAGATTGCCAGTAAAAATCCAATTGTTATTCGGTTCCGGTGTCCGTTTGCAGCTATCCTGTCGAAATGTAACGTCACTGATCAATAATGATGCTCTCTGTAACCTTGACACAATTAACATATATGTTAATATGTGTTAATGAAATGGAAATACTTTACTACAGCGAGGCGATACAGCAAGATCTTTTGAACTTGCCTGCAGGAATACAGGCAAGATATATTCATTTAACTGATCGCATGGTGGTGTATGGCCCGAACCTTGGGATGCCCCATACCAAAGCAATTGATGATGGCCTGTTTGAGTTACGGCTAAAATCAAAAGAGGGAATTGGTAGGGTGTTTTATTGTACCCTCATCGGCAATAAAATTGTCATGCTACACACCTTTATTAAGAAATCGCAGAAAATCCCTGCAAGAGAGTTGAAAGTAGCGCTTCAGAGGTTGAAGGAGGTAAAGGAAAATGCTGAGTCATAAAGATCTACGGGACAAAATGTTGCGAAACCCTGATGTCCAAAAGGAATTCGCAAAACAAGAAGAAGAGTTTTTCTTATTTGACCAGCTGATCAAGGCTAGAATGGAAGCAGGTCTAACACAATCAGAAGTCGCGGAGCGCATGGGGACTAAAACACCTGCTGTTGCCAGGTTAGAATCTGGCGGTGGCATGAAAAAACATTCTCCTTCCATATCCACACTCCGCAAATACGCTAGGGCTGTTGGCTGCAATCTTGAAATAAAACTTGTTCAAAGTAAATTGATCGATAAAGAGAAAAGGGCCTAATATCAGCCCTCACTACAACCCTAACTCTGTTCTTGTTTTTATTTGTTAAAGAGCAGGGCATATTTTCTGGTTGTAATTTCCAATAGACCCTCGCTGTCGCAAAGAACATCAGGAAGAATGTAAACTCTCGTATTCCCACCCCGACTTTCACATGCCAATGCACATCTCTTTACATTTACAAAGCAGTCGAAGGTGTTTTTAGGATATAATTGCCGACTGTGCTGCTCTGGACGCCAAGCAGCCTTCCCGCCACCCTTGGAGGAGATCTCCCGGAACAAGTCATCTCTTACTGTTGGCAAACTTTGCCATAGATGCTATTTCCGCTGCGCTACAACCACCGCCAACAAATTACAAAGGGTACGTTGACCGGCGCGATTCTCCACCCTTTGTCACCACCCTTGTAACTGCGAAATATTTCTTGCCCTTAGATTTCTTCTTTTCCTACTGCCCTTCTATCTTTCAAAATTGCGTTGTGGAATTTACCCTCCGGAACCGCACAACAGTTCCGGAGGGTGCATACCCCACGCAGCAAAATCTGTTTATATGATGACTGTCGTTTTGAGCTAGGTGCGCGATGCCCTTCCTTCGGGCGGTTATAGCTCACAAAAATAGCAAGAGGGGGAAAAGCAACTGCTTTGATTGCTAGAGTGGCAAGCAATGCAGTTGCTGGATGGGCTGCGATCTAAGTCTTTAGAAAACATATAAAAATACAACGATATATGTCTATACTAAATTATCTTTAATGAGATAATAAAATATTATTTAATATTTTAAATATTTATAGGTGAAATATTGATTACCGCCCCGTTAAACTCCAATATCAGTATATGAATGTATAAGAAGATTATATGTGTTAGGATATTTGGGTTAGAGTTTTTTTTATACCCTTTTTTTTAGTACCGAAAAAGTGGTACTATTTTGGCCAGGAATACAGATTTCCAAGGCCACTATAGATTTTTTAGTACTATTTCCCCCTTTCCCCATTTGACAGAACCTTCCAAATCAGCATAGAATAGCACTGAAAACAGAAAAGTACTGAAATATTTGGTTGATGGTATTTTTTTACAGGGTGTTTCGGTCCGTCAATATTAGTTTACCGCATTAGTAACAATTAATTGACTTACACACGAACATATCGTATATATTGCTAATTATATTACTATAATTAATCGACATAAGAGAATTTGTAATATTGATGTCATAAGCAATGAGGGGACTTACTAGCTGTTCATCTTTTAATGAGTTGATATCTCTGGAGTATGATATTGAATAACGATTTTTTTAGAATCTTTCGTGAATACAAGCAAATTACCCTGAGATATGATGTTCAGCACCGTGCCATTTGGTGCTATTACAATCCCACTCCACGGCCCTGCTTTTCTATTTCTATGCTACAAGAAATTTGGCAATATCTGCAGAGTGTTATAGACTATTTCAGTACTAATAAAGCAAATTCGGATTCCCCCATCCGTTATTTGGTTGTACAGTCCCGGGATCCGGATATTTTCAGTATGGGAGGAGACCTGGCTCTGTTTAGCAAACTAATCAGGGAACAAAATCGCCAGCAATTACTAGATTATGCGAAACAATGTATAGATATATTATACCAGTATTCCGTTAATCTGCATCTGCCTATAACCACCATTAGCCTGGTAGAAGGTGCTGCACTAGGGGGCGGCTTTGAATGTGCTTTGTCGGGAAATGTTCTCTTCGCCACGGAAAATGCTGAAATGGGTTTCCCGGAAATTCGTTTCAACCTGTTTCCAGGCATGGGGGCCTACAGTTTCTTGGCAAGAGTTTGTGGTGCAGGAATGGCTGAAAGGATTATTGCAAATGGCAGAACTTACAGTGCTAAAGAATTACATGAAATGGGAATTGTCAATTTTTTGAGTGAAACCGGCAAGGGGGTGGTGAGCGTAGAAAAATTCATGAGCCAACACCAACAATGGGGTAATGGCCTCCAGGCTTTGCAGCAGGTAAAGCAATGTTACAACCCGATAAATTACCAGGAGCTTTTAAAAATTACTGAAATTTGGGCTGATGCTGCATTACGCCTGAATAATGATAATTTGCGGTTCATCGACCGACTGGTGAAGGCTCAATCTATCAAGATGTCCAAACTTAATAGCAAAACTCTTCTTCGAACGAAACAGGATCGCCGTTTTACACAGGGAGAAATGATTTTTCCCTTATCAGACTTTATGGGAAAAATTATCCCGTTCGATCGACGCAGCAATCCTGACCGGCGTTTCTCTAATCTATGTAATTAGGATTAAATACCATTGTATTAAGATGCCAGATCAACGACTCAGCATCCGCCAAAAAATCGAGCAGGATCGAATTGATAAGTTATATAAGCGATCCAAAAGCGCTTCTCTTGCCCTCCTTGTAACCTGCACAGTTTATCTATTATTCCTCACAAAGATATTTCCTCTGCGATCTCTTCTTTCCTGGTATTTTGTTCTGATAGCTGTCCTTGTCGGACGCATGCTACTTATTCGGTTGTATCAAGCAGACCAGGGTCGTACCAGATCTCTGAAATTCTGGTTGTATCTTTTTCGTTTTGGCATATTTGCAGCGGGTATAACCATCGGCAGCCTGAGCTTATTTTTTTTCCCACGAGAACCAGTTCCATACATAGTTATGGCTGTATTAGTGCCATGCGGAATCACAGTCGGGGCCGTAACCTGGTTGATCGACTTCGTTTCATTTTTTCTTTATGAAATGACCATACTGTTGCCAGTTGTGTATCAAACTACTATAGCTGGTGATCGAATACATGCAGGTACAGGTGCAATTACGTGTGTTTTGTTCCTCTTTTTTCTCCGCCTTAGCAAGGAGTATAATAATAATTTTATTACCAACACGAGATTGCTGTATGAAAATAAAGCTTTACTAGATGGACTTGAAAAGGAGAAGAATAAGATCAATAATCGATTAGGACGAATTCTGAACGATAGCACGACTGAAATATATGTGGCTGACGCCGAGTCGCTCAAGTGTTTACAGGTTAACCAAGGTGCAGTCAAAAATCTCGGTTACACACAAGATGAATTCGCAAACATCAATCTAATGGATGTTTTTATTGATCTAGACAAAGCCTCCTTTGAAAACCTCCTTGCGCCACTATATAATGGTCGTTCGGAACCTGTTATACATAAGGGAATCAGCCTTCGCAAGAATGGCAGCACCTACCCGATAGAAGCCAATATACAGTTGTCCACCGTAGATGTTCCGCCAATTATTGTTGCAAATGTTCAAGACATAACGGAACGAACTAAATGGGAAAACAAGCTGGTTTACCAGGCAAATTATGACCAACTGACCGGTTTGTTCAATCGCCATTATATGCAGTCCTATATGCACTCTGTTTTCACTAGGGCCCAACGACATCGGAAGAAGGTGGCCTTGATCTTTATGGACCTTGACAATTTCAAACAGATCAACGACACACTTGGCCATAAAGCTGGGGATGAAATACTGAAACAAACTGCTGAACGTCTCTCTTCTCAGTTGAGGGGGAGTGACATGGCTGCTCGCACAGGCGGAGATGAATTCACGGTGTTGCTCGAAAGTTTGGAAGTGAATGCCCACGCTGAGGTTGTTGCCCGTAAAATTGTGAGTTTATTCCAACAACCATTCACTGTAGATGGGCAGCAAATCCATGCTACTATTAGCGCTGGAATCAGTATTTATCCCGATGACGGAGATTCGCATGATCAACTTATGCAATGTGCTGACATTGCCATGTATCAAGCGAAGGAAAATGGCCGTAATAATTACTGTTTTTATTCCTCCGAGATGCGTTCTTCTTCAGAAGAACAGATGATTATCTCCAATCATTTGCGGTATGCGGTGGCAAAAGATGAACTATCAATTCTGTTTCAGCCAAAAATCGATATAAGCGAAGGTCGAATAGTTGGTGCAGAGGCGCTTCTGCGCTGGCACAGCCCTGAGCTAGGCAATATATCGCCAAATGTCTTTATCCCTTTGGCCGAGAGTTTAGGGTTAATTAATGATATCGGAACATGGGTTCTCAACAATGCCTGCTGCGAGGCGGTGTTATGGCAAGAGCTATCCAACAAAAGACCACAGGTGTCTGTCAATGTGTCACCGCAACAGTTTAGGACCGGCACATTGTTGAGATCGGTTCAGGATGCACTGGAGATGAGCGGTTTGGCCTGCGATCTTTTGGAGCTTGAAATCACAGAAAGTCTGCTGGTGCAGGATTCGGACAAGCCCCTCTCAATTCTAGAGCATCTGAATCGCAGCGGAATCAGCTTGGCCCTCGATGATTTCGGTACTGGATATTCATCTCTTAGCTACTTGAGCCGCTTCCCTCTACAGGTACTGAAAATAGATCGCATATTCATTCATGATCTTGAAGAAAATAAAAACAGTAGAGCTCTAGTTAATGCGATTATTGCCATGGCCCACAGCATGAATCTCGAGGTTGTGGCAGAAGGTGTTGAAAATAAAGAACAACTTGATTTTCTCAGAAGGCGGAATGTCAAAATAATTCAAGGCTTCTACTTCAGCCCTCCAGTTTCCGCTGAGGAATTCAGATCCATGTTGCAGAGTTCGTTGGTAAATAATATTGATGGTATAAATGCCCCATCAATAAATCAGAATAATGTTATACTATCAGTATAATAGAATGTATTACCTCTACTCTTCGGTGCGTTGGCTGCGGAGGTGTAAATACTCTCCGGTAGCAAAATCAGAAGGTCATCTTGAGCTTTCGAAAAGTAAGATTTTCCTGACATGAAAAAAATATCCCCTAGTATATCGTTTCATTAAAATATTGACATATAATTCTTGATCTGTCATACATATGGAACTATCCCTTTCAGAGGAGGTTTCAGGCTATGGCACGCACAAGCAAACGACCAAAGATTGAGTTGACCGAAGACCAAAAGCAAGAACTTGAAAAAATTTCACGAAGCAGAACAGCACCCGCCAGAGAGGTTGAGCGTGCTGCAATTATTCTTCGATACTCTGAAGGAGAAAGCATCGTGTCCATCCAAAAGAGCTTGGGTGTGAGCAGGCCAACGATCTATAAATGTATAGACAAGGCCATTGCTGCAGGGCCAGAGCGTGGCTTGAAGGATATGCCGCATTCGCCGAAAGAACCAATAATCACA
>NZ_BAAHYZ010000045.1:0-15655 GCF_054657295.1 Desulfocastanea catecholica | reverse complement strand
CGCCAATGTTTCCGGGGTTATCGGCTCAGCCGTTGCCGCCGGTGTACTTCTCGCGCTGCTGAAATAACAACTTTTTACGGCTCTCTCGGTGTTTAAGCGTACTTTTCCTATAAAATAGATAACATCGAGAACCCAACAAGGAAAATTTAGTCATGAAAGAGATTAATCCGTTGATCGGAAAAATGCATTTAAAAGAGATCGGACACCCAATGGTTGACCCGATGTCAGCCATGCATATGAAAAAGGGAAAAATCGTTACGGCTGAAGAGGCTATAGATCTCATCCGCGACAACGACACAATTGTGACGGCAGGCTTTGTGGGGGCAGGCTTTGCCGAGGAACTTGCCATCGCTCTCAAAGAGCGGTTCCAGAAAACCGGCAGGCCGAGAAATTTGACGCTGACGTACCCGGCAGGCCAGGGGGACGGCAAAAACAAGGGGCTCAATCACCTCGCCCTCGAGGGTTTGGTGGGGAGAGTCATATGCGGCCATACCGGTCTGACCCCGGGGCTGGGAAAACTGATCCATGACAACAAGATCCTCGCCTACAACGTGCCGATGGGTGCCGTAACCCAACTCTATCGTGACATCGCCGCCGGCAAGCCGGGTAATCTGACCCATGTCGGCCTCGGCACCTTCATCGATCCCCGGGTTGATGGCGGCAAGCTCAACGACCTGACCAAGACCCAGGGTGAAGATCTCATCACCCTGATGCAGATCGACGGCAAGGATTATCTGTTCTACAAGGCCTTTCCGATCCATGTCGCCTTCCTCCGCGGCACGACGGCCGACCCTGATGGCAACATCACCATGGAGAAAGAGTGCATGGTCCTCGATGCGCTGGCCATGGCCCAGGCCGCCCGGAACTCCGGCGGGGTCGTAATCGTCCAGGTCGAACGGCTCGCCGACAGCGGCACCCTCAATACCCGGGACGTCGTCATCCCCGGCATCCTGGTCGATTGCGTCGTTGTGGCCAAACCCGAGAACCACTGGCAGACCTTCGGTACGCCGTACAGTGTCGCCTTCAGCGGTGAGCACCGGGTGCCGATGCAGGCGATCCCGCCGCTGGAAATGGGCGAACGCAAAATTATCGCCCGCCGCGCCGCCTTCGAACTTAAGCCTAACAGCATCGTCAACCTCGGCATCGGCATGCCGGAAGGGGTGTCGCGGGTGGCCAACGAAGAACGGGTGCTGGAATATGCCACCCTGACGGCCGAATCGGGTATCATCGGCGGCCTGGTGATGGGAGGACTGGATTTCGGCGCTGGCATCAACTCCGACGCCTTGATCGCCGAGAATGCCATGTTCGACTTCTACGACGGCGGTGGCCTCGACATTGCCTTCCTCGGCATGGCAGAGACGGATGGGGAAGGAAACGTCAACGTCAGTAAGTTCGGGCCTCGTTTTACCGGCCCGGGGGGATTCATCGACATCAGCCAGAATGCAAAGAAGGTCTGCTTTGTCGGGACCTTCACTGCTGGCGGGCTCAAGACCTCGGTGGAGGACGGTAAGCTGACCATCGACCAGGAAGGGCGGGAGAAGAAGTTCGTCCGCCAGGTGGAACAGAAAACGTTCAGCGGTCAGTACGCCGTAAGCATCCAGCAGCAGGTGCTGTACATCACCGAGCGCTGTGTCTTCACCCTGTGCGAGGATGGGCTGGAATTGATTGAAATCGCCCCCGGAATAGACCTGGAGACCCAGGTTCTGGCGCTGATGGATTTTAAACCGGTCATGCGCCGGCCGCCGAAACTGATGGACGAAAGAATTTTCCGGCTCGCCCGGATGGGGATCAAGGACGATCTCCTGAACATCCCCATGGAGGACCGTTTCGCCTACAATGCGGAGGATAACATCTTTTTCATCAACCTGGAAAACTACTACATGAAATCCAGTGAAGAAATTCAGGAGATGAAAAAAGTCGTAGGGTCGATACTGGAACCTATCGGCATAAAAGTTCACACCATCGCCAACTACGACAACTTCAACGTCTCTCCGCACCTGGTGGACGAATACGTGGAAATGGTGAAGTACGCGGCAAAATTCTACGAGAGCGTCACCCGTTATACGACCAGTACCTTCCTGAGGATGAAACTCGGTGACGAACTCGAGAAGCGGGGGGTTTCTCCCCACATTTATGAAAGCAAAGAAGAAGCGCGAAAAGCATTGGCTGTCGGCTGAAACGTGAAACATGCGATGATGATACGCAACGGCAATGATGTTTAGACCATCGGCCAGGGTGCCAGGACAATGACCTTTTCCTGGCACCCTGGCCGGTCCCAAAGCCAATCCGTACTCCATGCCAATAAACGTGGAGGGAAGATACCGTTCCGCTTGGCGAGAACGATGAGCCCTCTTTGGCAGCCGTCCCTTGCTCTGGTCCCGCTGGAGCTGAGGGTGGGCTCATCCGGTTGAAGCGTACCTTTGTGTATCTGCCTGAATTTGAAATGTAATATTGACTGCTATTGCTCTATGTTGGATAAAGACTTTCAGGGAGAGCCTGTTGTCAAAGGGGAAACAGGCTCTCTCTGATGATCAAACTGCTGACTTTTCTAAATAGTCAATCTGGTATTAGGCCGAAATCCTCTGTCGTTGTGGGGACCAGGTACGGAAAAACCGGAAGAACCTTATTTTATTGTCACGCATTTTCAAAAGCAGGTCCACAATGATGGGTAATTTCCCATGGATGAATGAGTTTCGTCCATTAGATATTTTAGAGATCGGATTAAGGAACTAACCCTGGTTAACGGGAAAATAAGCCAGAATAAGTGCCTTGATGATTACTTTAAATTCATAATATCAAGACACTCTTCAGGATTTTTGATTTGTATGACAAATTTTCAGGAGTAAATCGCTAAGCAACAGACACACTGAATCAGCAAAAATGGGATATTATTTTGAATCTGAATGTAAACCAGTTGAGGTACTTCAATACGGCGGCTAAATTCAGGAGTATCACTAAAGCTGCCGCCGAGCTTTGCGTGTCACCGGCAGCGGTAACCCTGCAGATAAAAAATTTAGAAGAAACCACTGGAGTTCGATTACTTGTAAGATCTGGAAACACCATGTGTCTTACGGATGCCGGCAGTAAAATTCATGAAAAAGTGCAACCCATTTTTGAACAACTGGAAAATATAGAAGCATTCATACTGAATATTGGCAAAGTTAAAGAGGGCGTCTTAAAAATTGGCTGCTCGGAAACGGCAAGCTTCTATGTGGTCCCTTCCCTAATCAAGCCGTTTATATCCATTTATCCGGGTATCAAGTTGGTCGTCGATCGCGGGCCTTCATGTGATATGATTGAAAGCCTGTTGAACAATAAAAATGAACTGGTCATAACTCAATATTTTCCGAATGATAAAAGAGTGAAAATGCGCTACATGGGGAAGAAAGAAATTATCCTTGTTGCGGCCAAAGAGAGCCTATTGTTGCCCGAGGACTCTGTCACAGTTAAAACACTAAATGAAATCCCATTGATTGTTCCGCTCAAAGGATCTGGTTCCAGGGACATTGTCATTAACCGTCTGAAGGAAATTGGTGTAACGCCGAAAGTGGCCATGGAATCCTCCAGTATACCGTTTATCAAGCATTTTATCTGCGGGGATGAAGGGGTCAGCTTTTTATGCCGGGATGTTGTTTTAAACGAATTATCTAACGGCTTGCTAAAAGAAGTCCATATTTTGGATTTTACACCAGTCATTGAATACGGCGTAGCTTATTTGAAACGTAGCAATTTGTCACAAGCCGCGTTGGCGTTTCTCAAGATGATCGATCAATTCATCAAGCAGGAGCAGTTCTAAAAAATGCTGTTAAACGATTGACATATTTTAATATAACGTTAATAAACGTTAACAAAATAAAGTTAGAAAGAAAGATTTATTATGGTTGGTGAGGTTGTCTGTAAAAACATATAACTGCTTCGTAAAACAAAAGGATTGACGTTGCAGGATTTTGAGGATCTTACTGGGCTTAAAAAAGTGTATCTTTCGAAAATTGAGCGATCCAAGAAAGCTCCTCCATACTGAACATTGGACAAGTTGGCCAGAGCATTGAGGGTTCATGTTAAAGTGCTCAACAGTGAAAAAGTACAAAAACTTAATGATCCTCGCATTGAATTTGTAAAAAAGGCGCAGGAAAGATTGAGCAGACCAGCTTTCGTGGAAAAGGTTATAATTACCAAGCAATTGTGACTCATATAATTGGGAAAAACATGAAGCCTTATATAATCGAGCCGGCTTTTGAGGAGCAAGGAACTTTTCAGCACGAAGGAGAAGAGTTCTTTTCGAGCTCGAGGGCACCCATGAGTTGGTGTATGATGGAAAAAAATACCTTATGCAAGCTGGGGATTGCGTCTATCACGATTCCAATGTCTCTCACACTGGCAGAAGTATAGGGGATAAGCCTTCAAAATTACTAGCCATAACGTACGAACTGCCTCTAGATGTGAAATGCTGACGGCATAAACGGGGCAGCCGCGTTTTATGCTGGCTCATCAAGCAGCACTGGGCAGCTTGGTCAAGTATCCTTTATTTACGACGCACTATAATTCGCCTTGCGCATATGATCTTCCTGTATGCGCTGATCAAGCTCAATACTTGCAATTCTTCTGGAATCTGACAAAAAAAACCAGTTTTTCACACCATTTGACAATATGCCATATACGTCTTTCGCCGCCGAACCGTCTCTCCAGTTCGGCCATATTTTAGAAAATTCCTTTGAGAAACGTGATAATTTATCTCCGTCCTTCAGTATTTTATCATTCAGCGAAAGAGCTACTTTTCTGCTATCGTGGCCAATAATCATGGCTACAATTTCATCGATATAAACCTTTTTGTAATCCACATCCCTTAAAATCAATTCGGCAATTAGCGCGCTAATCTCTTCATGAATTTTTACGGATCCATGGTCGTTATCAGGGCCTCTTATCTTTTGGGAAATGTTTTCAGGTATTTTGGCCCAACCTGTATCATGTAGGATGGCTGCGGGAATAACAATATGTCGTTCGCCGCCAACTGTTTGCAATAGTTGAAGACAAAAACGGACTACTTCTTTTGTGTGCAGTTCGTTGCTCATCACCTGAAGGTGAGGGACGGCCAACCCAAGAACTTGCCTCTCTTTTTTAGTAAGTTGGAGGAGCATATTTTAGAGACCAAACCATATCTTTCGTAATCTGAACGTAATAGGCCATGTTAGACTCGCAAAGTAGAAACCTAACATGGCTGGCAAACTATTCATATAATTTTTTGACCAATTGTGTTTTGTACTGATATTTTGGAAGTTCATCCACTAGTTCAACATTCGCTCTGAAAATCAAGGTTAGCCGTACCGGGTCTGAGATGGTGAGTGCTTTCATGAAAAAGGCTTAACACTATCCGGACGTATGC
Organism: Desulfocastanea catecholica; assembly: GCF_054657295.1. Lineage (NCBI taxonomy): Bacteria > Pseudomonadati > Thermodesulfobacteriota > Desulfobulbia > Desulfobulbales > Desulfobulbaceae > Desulfocastanea > Desulfocastanea catecholica. The sequence continues at coordinate 10,275 of NZ_BAAHYZ010000045.1, read as the reverse complement.
ACAATTGTTTTAAGTTTTTATTAAAAATAATTTTGTTTTTATGTTTTGCGGTATCTACATGCTTCATGGTTTTCTTTATTTACAAAAAAAATTTGTACACTTCAACAGGAAAGAACAATAACTCCCCACGGCGTTCTATTCCCTAGGGTGTAGAAAAAAGAATAAAGGAGAAATACGCATGTTAGCCCAACCTGTTATGTACTGGCAAATTGAACACACCTGGATTTTTTATCTTCTCTCAGTAACTGCACTGGTTCTATTTTTCATCGGTGCCGGCAGCCACATCTGGGTGTGGAAAAAAAGCTGCAAGCCGATTTCGCTAACGGGGATCGCACCGGCGTTAACCAGGATGGGCTTTGATATCTTTACCGGAAAACGTCTGTTCCGGGGCGACATGGCGGCCGGTTTGATGCATTTCGCCATTTTCTGGGGCTTCTTTATTCTCTTTGTCGGTACCTGTGTTCTGTCTGTGCATCATTACGTGTATGAATTTCTCGAAGGAAGACCATACCTGTGGTTTTCCCTGTTGATGGAGTTCGGCGGGATCTTGCTCCTGGCCGGTATTCTTTGGGGACTCGCCCGCCGATACTTTCAACGCGTCCCCAGGCTGGAAAGACGGGTGGAGGATGCGGTATTACCCTTGTGGTTTGTTTTGATGGTCCTTTCTGGATTTTTTCTGGAAGGTGCCAGGTTGGCTGCTTTTCAACCGCAATGGGCGGGTTGGTCATTTGTCGGAAACTGGACCGCCAGTCTAATCCCGGCGGCGACAGCGGGGGCGTTATACCCGACTCTGTGGTGGACGCATGCACTGCTATGTCTGAGTTTCATTGCGGTCGTCTGTTACTCAAAAATGTTTCATATTTTTAGTGCCCCGGCCAGTATCTTTTTCAGCAGTGCATCTCCAGTTTCACTTCCGACCCTTGATGATGAAGCCGGCCGGTTGGACGTGGCCGTGGCAGTTTTCTACGATGGCTGCATGCGTTGTGGGCGGTGTGTTGCAGCCTGCCCGTCGTCCGGGGCCGGAGAAGCCTTTGCGCCCAGGGATTTTGTGCAGTGGGCGCGAAAGCAGATGTGGCAAACGCAATTTCTTTACAAGAATATCCGATTATGGAATCGCAACGACTACGATGGGGTCAATGAGAGCTTGTGGTACTGCACGACCTGTAAGGCATGTCTGGAAGTGTGCCCCATATATGGTGCGGCTTTTGAAACGGTAGCTAAAGAAAGAAGACTTTCCGTCGAGGAAGGCACGCTGGTCCCCGCGCTGTTAAACCAGACCCTGGAAAAGCTTTTCCAGTACGACAACCCTTGGGAATCATCCAAAAAGCAGCGCGGCGCGTGGGCCGACGGCCTCGACATCACCGACCTGACCAAGCGAGGCACAGAGGCTGATCTGTGCTATTTCGTGGGATGCACCACCTCGTTCGACGACAGGGCCAGGGGGATTGCCCGGTCTTTTTCGGAAATACTCAAAAAATCCGGTGTCCGTTTCGGCATTCTCGGTAAAAAGGAACCCTGTTGCGGCGACATAGCCCGTCGCGTCGGAGAATTTGGGCTTGCCGAGGAACAGAAGGAGAAGTGCGAGACCCTGTTCGACAATTACGGCATCACGGATGTCGCGACCTCATCCCCGCATTGCTACCATACGCTGGCCAACGAATATCCGGACAGCTCGTTCCGGGCCCGTCATTACACCATGATATTGAAAGAACTCCTGGAAAACAAAAAACTTTCCTTTGAGAAGACCTTGAACATGAAGGTTACCTTTCATGACCCCTGCTATCTCGGGCGGCATAATCGTATTTTCGATGAGCCGAGGGATGTGATTCGCGCAATTCCGGGCGTCAAACTGGTGGAGATGGATCATTGCCGGGAAAACAGTCTATGCTGCGGTGGGGGCGGAGGGAGAATGTGGCAGGACCTGAGAGGTGAACGTAAAATTAGCGAGGTTCGGATAGAGGAGGCCGAGGCTACCGGTGCACAAATTCTTATCACAGCCTGTCCGCTGTGCCTAATTATGCTAGAGGATGCTCGTAAGGCCATCGGATCACGGGAAGACTTTCGGGTAATGGATCTCAATGAACTGCTTCTGGAAGCACTCGAACACGAATGATGCCAAATCTGGCAATAACACAGAACAAGGAGGTTATTAATGACTGAGGTATTGGTTTTAGGGGAGGTCAAAGATGCATTCCTGGATTCTAGAACACTTGAATTGCTGGGAATCGGGAAGAAACTGACTGAAGTATCGGGCGACAAGCTATCGGTTCTTATTATGGGCGATTCGATTGAAGACGCTGCTGAGGCGGCGACGGGCTATGGCCCGGACATTGTTTACAAGATTGAGCACCCGCTTCTTAGGAGGGTCAATGCGGATCTCTGGTTGGCGGCCATAGAGCAGGCCTGTGCGGAAATCAAGCCCACGATGCTTCTGATAAGCCATTCTTTTATCGGTATTGAATTGGCGCCCCGATTGGCTTACCGGCTGAACAGCCGTCTGACCACTGACTGTATCGATCTGACCATCGATCCAGGTGATGGGGGACTGCTGGGTACCAAACCGGTATCGGGCGGCAATGCCATTGCCGTGTTCAAATGCTCGGGACAGACGCAGATGGTAACGGTCAGGGGCAATGTGTTTCCGCCTGCCGAGGCCGGAAGCGCTGGCGGTGCCGTCATAGCCATCAACGTCACCATTGACGAGTCCATGTCCCGTTTGGAATCGCTTGAAATCGTCGAGGAGGATACGGTCGCCCTGGACAAGGCCAGTGTCGTGGTTGCCGGCGGTGCGGGCCTTGGCGGCGAAGAAGGATTTGAAATGCTCGAGGAACTGGCTACTGCACTGGCCAAACCATTCGGCTCGGTGATGATCGGATGCAGCCGCATGGCCGTCGACAAGGGCTGGATCTCCTCCGACCATCAGGTTGGCCTCACCGGCACCATTATTGCGCCGGATATATATGTGGCCGTGGGAATTTCCGGAGCGATCCATCATCTGGTGGGCATGGTCCACGCCAAAAAGATCATCGCCATCAACACCGATCCGAGCTGCAACATCTTCAAGGTTGCCGATTATGGCATTGTCGAGGACTACGAACAGGTTGTGCCGGCCCTGATCAAAAAACTGGAGGAGGTGATGTAATGACTGAACTGAACATAATCGTCTGTATCAAACAGATTCCCGATCCCGAAGCACCGCTTTCCGATGTGAGTATCGACGCCGATACCATGGAGGTCATCGTTGATGCCCCCCAGGTCATCAGCCCCTTTGACGAGAATGCCTTGGAGGCGGCCATTCAGTTGAGTGAAGAACTCAATGGCAAAGTTACCGTGCTGAGTGTGGGTAAACAGCTGTCTGAGAGCGTTCTGCGCAAAGCGTTAGCGGCTGGTGCCGATGAATTGATCCTGCTGGAAGACGGCGGCTTCGAACGGCTGGACAGTCATTCCACGGCCGCGGTTCTGGCTGCAGCCATCAAAAAGATCGGTTCATACGATCTGGTGTTGACCGGCAGACAGGCAGGCGATTGGGATTCCGGTCAGGTCGGATTGATTTTAGGCGAGATACTGGGACTGCCATGCATCAGCCTCGCACGCGAAATCAAAGTCGAAAACGGCAGTGTCATCGTCAAAAAAACCGTACCCGAGGGCTACGAGCGGGTAAAGGCGAAGTTGCCCGCCCTGATAACGGTGAGCAACGAGGTGGGCGAGTTGCGCTACATCTCCAGAACCCGGATGCTGAAGATGATGCGGGGCGGAAACATTCCTTCCTGGGCGGCCGAGGAAATCGGTATAGCCGGCGACGCGATCACCGATATGAAGATCGCCTCCCTGGCCACGCCTCCGGATATGACTCGGGACTGCCAGTTCCTTGAGGGCACACCCGATCAACAGGCCGTAGCACTGGCCGAGGTTTTCAAGTTATTTAAATAAAAGTCGTTTCAAATGGGCACACAAGCAGTTTGCCAACACTTAACAGGAGGTAAATCCACATGGCTGACAAATCCTACGATGCGGTTATCATTGGCGGCGGACACCACGGCACCATCATTGCTCCTTATCTGGCCAAGGCCGGCTTATCCGTCGGCGTTTTCGAACGGCTGGACCATCTCGGCGGCGGTGCGGTGACCGAGGAAGGGCCGGCACCAGGATTCCGGATGAATTTCTGCGCGCATTTTACCCGGTTCTTTGGCCATCCCGCCTACAAGGAATTCAACCTTCGCGATGAAGGATTGGAATATATTTTTCCAGAAACAAATGAGTGCATGATTTTTGACGATGGAACGTCTTACACCAGTTATGCCGTGTGGCGGTGCGTCGACCCCCAAACCGGGCGGGTAGAATTCAGCGAAGAAAATATGAGAAAAACATATGATCAGATCGCACAGTTCTCGAAGGAGGATGCCGAAACCTATCTTCGGTTGACGGATATATACAAGAATAAATGGCGTCCTGCGTTTAAAAAATACCGCTATAGTCCGCCGACCCCCTGGGGCACCCCTGACGCCTTTGAAGAATTGTTTGCGGATCCGGACAGTCTGATTGTGCCGGAGATGCAGTTCTGGAACTGCAAACAGTTCGCCCGCTATTTTTTCAAAAGCGATGAGCTGCGAATCTTGACAAATAGGGGCTTTTTAACCTCAGCCGGCATCTACCCCAATGATGTACCGGGAATCGGCATGATGATCGCCGCGATCCATCTGGTGCTTGGCTGGGAATCGGCCGCCATTTGCAAGGGCGGAACCGCATCCATCACCAAGGCGCTGGTTTCCGCGGGTGAAAAACTCGGGGTTGAGTATTTTGTAAATTCCGAGGTTAACCAGATCATAGTTGAAAACGGTAAAGCCACGGGCATACGCCTTGCGGACGGCACCGGAATCACCGCCAAAGAAATGGTCATCGGCGATATCGGCAACCCCCAATTGTTCGATCGCATGCTCAATCCGGATCTCAAAACGGACGAAATGCAGCGTCGGCTGGATACAAATTTATTTGACAGGGGACATGCCTGGTGGGGGTGCACGGGGGTTCATGAGCTTCCGGTTTATAAGGCCTCGAAAAACAATCCGGACATCAATGGATGTCCTCGAACCTATTGGGGGCCCAAAGACCTGGCATACATCGAAGACAAATACATGCATGAAATCATGGTTCTCGGTATGGCCTCCAAATTCTTCTGTCTGTCGGCTCCGGACAGCATTTGGGACCCGTCGCGCGTGCCGGAGGGTAAACATTCCGTGGCCTTCGAGGATTACACCTGCCCGATGTACTTTCACTCCAGAAAGGATTGGCGTAAGATGTCGGAAGAATTTTTTCAGGAACTCCTCCGCCAATGGGTAAAATACGCCCCCAATATGACGAAGAGCAACATTATCGGCTACCGGGTCATCAATCCCGTTGACCTGCAGGATACGCATCTGGATATGAAAGGCGGAAATTGGAGCATGGGTAGCATGGCCGGCTCCCAGAATGGGCGGTTCAGGGGGTCACCTGTCGGTGGTTTCAAAACATTTATCGATAATATTTACATGTGTTCGTCGTCCATGTTCGGTGGTGGTGGAATCGCACGGGGATCCAGCTATAACTGCTACAAGGTGATCGCTGATGATTTCGGACTGCGCCAGCCGGAATAGTATTTGAGGGTGGCCGCAAGGAATCAGAGCTATCCTTATCCTCCTTTCTGGTGCGCTTGATTGGGGGTGGCATGCGGGATTCCGGTTGATGGTCTCGAAAAGGGCTTTCAATCGGAATCTTTCATGCCATTAACTACCATTTTTCATGCGGACACAATATTGGTTCATGTCGATATCGTAATGGGGCAGCAGAACCCCGTCACAAGCAGAGGAGAAATACATATGCCTTCAAAGAAAAACCTGTTCAGTTTGGAGGGCAAAACGGCCCTTGTAACGGGAGCTTCATATGGATTGGGTCAAAGTTTCGCGCAGACACTGGCCGAGGCAGGCGCAGATGTCGTCATTACGGCCCGAGACAAGGAGCGCTTGAAAGAAACAGAAACCATTATTAAAAAAACCGGCAGAAAAGTGCTTTCCATCGCAGCGGATGTTTCCAAACCAGACGATGTGGCCCGGATGGTCGACGAGACGGTGTCAGTATTCAATAAATTGGATATTGCCGTAAACAATGCCGGTATTGTATCCCCGCCCGTGCGCTTCCATGAAATGCGCATTGAAGACTGGCAGCAGGTGATTTCAGTGAACCTCACCGGTCTGTTTCTGTGCATGCAAAAAGAGATTGAACAGATGATGAAGCAAGACGGTGGGGGGAGCATCATCAACAATTCTTCGATTTTGGGACTGGTCGGTCTATTCGCCGACATGAATCCACGGGTCAATTATATCGCCTCCAAACATGGCGTCAACGGCCTCACGAAACAGGGGGCGGTCGAGTATGCTGAATACGGCATTCGCGTCAATGCCATCGCACCGGCCTGGCACGCTGGTAGCTCTCTATCCAAGGCGAGGTCGGATGTTCAAACCACGAAGGAGCAAAATGAAAGGGAAGAACGACTCGTTGCCAGGACACCGATGAGAAGACGCGGACGAATCGAAGAACTGCAGGGGCTTTTGCTTTTCCTGGCATCGGATGCATCGTCCTATGTAACAGGACAGATAATTGCTTCTGATGGAGGCTGGACAGCACAATGACCCTTCCATAACTGGTGATGGCCGTATGTGTGGTTCTTGCTTCTTGTCGCTCCTGATGTTGTCTGGTGAATATCCATATTCACCATTTTTTCTTGATATTGTTGATGTTTTCCCACCATGCTTATGGCTTTTCCGCCTATTTGGGCCGGCTGGCTGCAGAGAGCGTCTTGAAGACCATTGGCAGGAAATAACCGCATCATTTAAATCAGAACCCTGTTCTGATACTTCACCTAGTCTGATACTTCACCTAGAAAAAGGAAGCCACTATGAAAACCACTGATTTCTTCAAGGCCATGAAACCGCAGTTGTTGTGTTCCGCCCTTTTGATCGTCATCGGCTTCGGCTGGTCCAAGGCTGAGGCCACGGAAGGGGGCGGCGGGATGTACCCGAACGGCGCCGAAGGCTTCATGACAGGTGCCCTCCCACCTCCAGGCCTCTATATCGTCGAATATCTCAACCACTACTCCGCCGACAAGCTGATGGATGGTGATGGCGACAGGGTACCCATCGATTTCAAAGTGGATGCTTCGGCTGCGGTAACCCGTATCCTCTACCAGACCGACAAGGATTTCCTTGGCGGCAATCTGGGCGGTTACGTGCTCCTGCCTCTGGTCCACATGAGTGCCGACACCACCTTCGGCAGCGGGACAAAGAGCGGTTTTGGCGATATGACCGTGGCCCCCTTTGTTTCCTGGCATTTCAGTAAGAACCTGCATATGGCATCGGCTGTCGATATAAATATCCCGACTGGCGCTTACAACAAGAATGAGATTGCCAACATAGGGAGGAATTACTGGACCATTGAGCCGGTACTGGCTGTCACCTATCTGGCGGATAACGGGCTGGAGGTGTCAGCTAAGTTCATGTACGACTTCAACACCACCAACGAAGACACCGACTACAAATCAGGCCAGGAGTTCCACTTCGATTATGCCCTCGGTTATCACAAGGGGCCCTGGACCTTTGGCGCCACCGGCTATTACTACCAGCAGGTTACCGATGACAGTGGAACGATGATGCCGGCAGGTGTTCCTGCCAGTGCCAATGACGGCAACAAAGGCCAAGTTTTTGCTGTCGGCCCTTCGATCAAATTTGACTCTAAGGGGACCATTGTCGAGTTCAGGTACCAGCGTGAGATGCTTGCTGAGAACAAGCCGGAAGGGGACAAGTTCTGGGTCAAGCTGATCTGGCCTATTCAATAACAGTTTAAAAGATTCGGTTCTTCCGGTTTTTGCGTACCTGGTCGCCACAACGACAAAGGATTTCGATCTGATACCAGATCGATTATCTTATAAAATCAACAGTTTGAACATCAGAGGGGCCTGTTTCCTTTTTGACAACAGGCTCCCTTTGAAAGTTTTTGTCCGACATAGAACTATAGCGGACAATATTGCATTTCAATTTCAGATAGATATACAAAGGTACGCTTCAACGGGATGAGCCCTTTTTATGGTGATATTGAACAAGCTCAGGCCATACTGAGAAGCGATCCTACCTTGCAAGTGTCAATCTAAGTCCCTATCGTCAGGGAAGAACTAAAGGCAGACCTTTATCCTGAGTTCCCGGACGATTGTAACGATGACTTGGCTTAACCCGTTAAAATTATATAATATACTACAACTCCTGGCCACTCGATTCCTCGTTACAATTTATCATTGTAACGAGGAATGATTAGGCTTATTATTCATGTGATTTTAAATGGTTGAATAGTTTTTAGTTCCATTTCCCCGGGTACTCAGGCTTTATGGGGCTGCTGCTTCACCTGGAGTCGTCGAGGGGGTTGAGCGCGTGATCATGGACCCCGATCAGTTGACTGAATTAAAGCCAGGTGAAATTCTAGTGGCCCCAGGAACATCCGCAGCCTGGACGGTGGCTTTTAATTTAATCGGTGGACTGATATCTGATGGTGGAGGGTCATTATCGCATCCGGTTATCATGGCCCGTGAATTTGGTCTGCCCTGTGTTGCCGGCTGCGTAGAAGGAACTCAGAAAATTAAAACAGGGCAGCGAGTCAAACTAGACGGTGATCAAGGGGTTGTCTATATATTGGACTAATCCCGTTTCCAACAGCCCCGTGTCAAAAAAGACACGCCCTCGATGCTGCCGGACCATGATTTGGTGGTCTGGTGCATCGGCATCGTATCAATCTTTCTATGTTAGTCAATGATCCTGGGTGCATGGAGCGATCCCTTTTTCATCGAAATAAACCTTTTTGGTAATGAGAGGTTGAGAAGAAGATCGCTTGTCATCAAGCATATTAATAAGGACGTTGGTGATCGCATAAGCAAAGTGCGGGGAGTTGATATCGTCCTCCACCTCTATAATTTCTATTGACGAATTGAGTAATTTCTTGAGCGTTTCGATAAACGCCCTGTCTACATCAGGATTGTACAATGCTCCCCCACGAATGCTGGCGGATGAAAACCCCCGCAGCGGAATGAAAAACTTGACCAGATGGGGTGCATTGGCTCTGTTTAAATGATTGGCTGTTTGCCGGGCAATGGTCTGCATCTCTTCGATATTTGTTCGTGCCTGAACACGCATCGCGTCCTGGATAAGAAGTTGCCGTCTGTTCAGATCACGCTTTATCCACAACGGATCCATTTGGTCCCTGCGTTCGATAGGACCGCAACTAATCATATCGAATCCGCATGGGGCCAAAAGGTAAGGTCTTCCACTCTCCAATCCGGCATCGAAGCGATCCGGCCCAAGTCCGCGGTTCCCCCCCAGCAGATACTCACTGAATCCTGCCGGCACTAAATCGATAAATGCTTCAAACCCACCTTGGCGAATGAAATTGGAGGCGGCCAGCTCACCGACACCAGTGGCGTGAAAGGAGATCACATCGAATGCCAAATCCAATCGATCGCGAATGAACTGCGCGCCGGTATCGCAAAAACCGAATTCGGTAATAGCGATAGCCGGCTTAGAGGTGACATCATCGCAGCGTGCTTCGGCCATCCCGCAAACGGCTGCTACGCCGTTCGTCAGGAGTCGTTTTACCATAGTGTTGAGTCCAACCGTATCCACGACGCTATGCATGACGGTTATATCGTTGCTTCCGAAAAAGCGGGCAAGTTTTGATGCATATGCCGGCATCGCGGCAACACTGGTAATCAGTACTTTTGGAAGTCCGTATGGAAGCTTTTTTAGCACAGGCAGACAAATCATGGCACCCGTCATGCCGGTGACAGCCAGCACCCCATCCACCTGCCCGGCTCTGTGTGCCGCTGACAGTTCCTTGGCCAACCCTTCGGCCATAATCGTCGTGACACGTTCGCGATTGGTGTTCAGCAATGTGTGAATCTCTTCCACGCTGGCCCCACCCGCGGCAGCGATCCGTCGGCTATCCATGTTGGCTTGTACCGTGGGCACTATCGCACCATTGCCAATACTGATGTCAATTAGAACGGCACCATGGCCGCGAGCCATGATTTCATTTTTGGCAAGCTTCAAAGCAGGTTCCCGTTCGTCCAACATTCCTATCACAATGATCGCCATCGTTAGTTTTTACCCCAGGGGTCTCTTCTAACTGGTGTGAGGGATTAGCCAAAAGAGACAAAAATATTTAAAATTGTATTTTCTTATCACAAAGTTTCTGGGATTTACTATT
>NZ_BAAHYZ010000044.1:0-15835 GCF_054657295.1 Desulfocastanea catecholica | reverse complement strand
GTCGCCTAATTAGAATATTTAATGATATTGCTCTGGTACCTGAAAAGGAATCAGGGCAATTTCTCATATGGGAAGAGTCAATGAGAGATACTGTAACTCTTGCGTGTGGCACATGCAAACGTCGAAATTATACGACGACGAAAAACAAAAAGAATACTCCCAACAAATTGGAGTTCAGTAAATTCTGTCCATTTTGCCGGAGTCATACTCCGCATAAAGAAACAAAATAGCATCTGTCTGCAGGCCAGTAGCTCTAATGGTAGAGCGCCGGACTCCAAATCCGGATGTTGGGGGTTCGAGTCCCTCCTGGCCTGCCAATGAAATGGCAGGGTAGGAAATATTTTGAAAATTACTCGGTTGTATGACTAGAGTGAGTGATGTAACGGCAGGAAGGGGAGAGTTGCTATGGCAGCGAATATAAAGTCAAAAAAGTCAAATCCTGTGAAGTCTGAAAAGCCTTCACCCTACTCACCCGCTCAAATCAAGCAATTTATTGATGAGGTAAAAGTAGAATTTCTAAAAATTGTCTGGCCGGATAAAAAAATGACCCTTGGGCTTACGGGAGTCGTCGTGGTTTTGACGGTGGTTATATCACTTTACCTCGGCTCAGTAGACTTGCTTCTTGGCAAGGCGGTTGCGTCGTTCTTGCGGTGACTTTGCCGACTAAACCGTTCAATTTTTTTATTTGGTTGATCTGATACTGCAATGCGGTATCTCCATCCTACATTATTTCTGGATCACATGGCAAGACAATGGTACATACTCCAGGTCCACTCGGGATTTGAAGACAAGGTAAAGGCTACTCTCGAAGAAAGAATTCGCAAAGATGGTTTGGAAGAATACTTTGGCGAAATTCTTGTTCCCACCGAACAGGTTGTCGAGATGATCAAAGGGTCACGTAAAACTTCTTCTCGACGATTTTTCCCCGGTTATATGTTAGTGAGCATGGATCTCAATGATGAGACCTGGCATACCATTCATGATAACATGCCACGTGTTGTCGGGTTTGTTGGGGATGACCGAGATCCAATCCCATTATCTGATGAGGATGCCGGTAAAATTATCGGTCGGATTCAAGACGGATCAGAACGCCCAAGGCCGAAAGTGATTTTCGATATTGGGGAGGTCGTGCGGGTAATTGATGGACCTTTCGCCAATTTCCAGGGGGTCGTGGACGAAGTTTTTCCGGAAAAAGGACGTGTGCGGGTCATGGTATCGATTTTTGGTAGAGAAACTCCGGTTGAGTTGGAATTTGTCCAGGTTACAAATACTTAATTTTCATAAATATTATTGTAATTTCCCGGTGTGGTACTCGGAGAAGCAGTTTACTTGGAAGTATTCGAAAAATAGTTAGTGGAGTGAAACAATGGCAAAAAAAGAAACGGCTTACATAAAACTGCAGATTCCAGCAGGTAAAGCCAATCCCTCACCACCTGTAGGTCCGGCACTTGGACAACATGGTGTGAATATCATGGAGTTTTGTAAAAACTTCAATGCGAAAACGCAGTCAATGGGTGATACCATAGTTCCTGTTGTTATCACTGTCTACCAGGACCGCTCGTTCAGCTATATTACCAAGACCCCTCCGGCGTCGGTGCTGCTTCTGAAGGCCGCCGGACTGAAAAAAGGGTCGGGTAATCCGAAAATTGACCGTGTTGCAGAGATAGGGCGTGATAAAATTCGGGAAATAGCCGAGTTGAAGATGCCGGATCTCAACGCCTATGACGTTGAAAGTGCGATGCGGATTATTGAGGGCACGGCACGTAGTGCAGGAATCACCGTTGTTGATTGATGAAGATTAATTTTTGAAATACTGCTGACAGGATGGAGTGTATCCTGTACGAGTAGGAGGCTGACATGCCGAAACACGGAAAAAAATATAGAAATATCACTGAAAAAATAGACAAAACAGTTCTGCTCGGGATGGATGAAGGTATTGAATTGGTGTTGAAGTCGACCTATGCAAAATTTGATGAGACTTTTGATCTCGCTATGAAATTAGGGGTTGACCCACGACACGCCGACCAGATGATCCGTTCCTCGGTTGCTTTGCCCCACGGTACCGGCAAGGTGACAAGGGTTTTGGTTTTTGCCAAAGGGCCAAAGGAAGCAGAGGCACTTGAGGCCGGGGCTGACTATGTCGGTGGTGATGATTTAGTTGATAAGATCAAAGATGGCTGGCTAGAGTTCGATAAGACCGTAGCTACTCCTGATATGATGGGCGTTGTTGGAAAAATCGGCCGAATTCTTGGTCCACGGAACCTTATGCCAAACGCCAAACTCGGCACTGTCACCATGGATGTCGGTAACATTGTCAGGGACATCAAAGCAGGCAAGGTCGACTTCAGGGTTGACAAAGCTGGAATCATCCATGCCGGCATTGGTAAGCTCTCATTCGGCAAAGAAAAGCTTAGCGAAAACGCCATAGCCTTTATCCAGCGGATCATTCAACTTAAACCATCTACGAGTAAAGGGCTTTATCTTCGCTCCATCACCATCTCATCGACGATGGGACCAGGGGTAAAGCTTGATCCACTGGCGGTAAGAGCGTTAGTCAAATAATTTTTTTTTTGCATTGCCGGTCCAGCGTTTATCAGGGACATGAGGCAATTGTACCAGTCGAAGACAGCGGGCACAGTATGTTTAATCGTGGTGATTGCACGACCTGCCGAGACGAAAATGGCCGAATAATCAGTATTCTGAAAAGAATTTTCCAGCCAGTCTTGATAAGCCGTACCTGCTGTTTCGAACAATGTTCACATTAACCTAGGAGGAGTACTTTGAATCGTGATGAAAAGTTAGCCGTTGTCTCGGGATTGAACGAATCGTTCAGCCGTGCCAAATTAACTGTTGTCGCTGACTATTGTGGTTTAAAGGTTTCCGAGTTTCAGAAAATTCGTGTTGAATTGAAGAACTGTGACTCGGAAATCCGTGTAGCCAAAAATACTCTCCTGAAAAGAGCAGTTACGGATACAGGCAATGCCGCACTGAGTGATGATTTCACTGGTACCACTGCGGTTGTTATGGGGTTTGCAGATCCAGTTGCGCCGGCCAAGGTGGTTACTAAATTTGCGGATGATCATAAAAAATTCATAATTCGTTGCGCAGCTCTTGATGGGGAAAAAATCGGTGTGGAGGAGCTCATTGCTCTTTCCAAACTTCCGTCGAAGGAAGTACTGCTTGGACAGCTGTTATCCACCTGGAACAATGTGCCGACAGGCCTTGTTCAGGTACTTACCGGTGTTCCACGTACTTTTGTCTACGCCCTGCAAGCCATTAAAGAGCAGAAAGAAGCGGCAAACAATTAAATATTTTTTATTCAGAATACTATTATTCAATACAAAAGAGGTATTACATCATGGCTGTTACTAAAGAAGAAGTAATCGATTTTATCGCTAATATGTCCGTTCTCGAGCTGTCCGAGTTGATCAAGGAATTCGAGGAAAAATTCGGCGTATCTGCCGCCGCACCTGTTGCTGTCGCTGCCGGCGGTGCTGTCGCTGCAGCCGCTCCTGTTGAAGAAAAAACAGAATTTGATGTTATTCTGGCAAGTGTCGGTAGTGAGAAAATCAAGGTTATCAAAGAAGTTCGTGCGGTGACCGGTCTTGGTCTGAAAGAAGCAAAGACCCTCGTTGAGTCTGCACCAACTCCTTTAAAAGAAGCAACGACTAAAGAAGATGCTAATGATATCAAAGCGAAGATCGAAGCAGTTGGAGCAACGGTTGAGATTAAGTAATTGATCTTTCAGCGAGTTGTTCGTTGTTTGAACAATACAGCTTGATATCGACACGCTACGAGCTTTGCATCGTGGCGTGTTGTGTTTTGTAGAGGGTAGTTTTTGATTACAAGTGAGATATCAGGTGGTTCTGCTCCAGGCGTGCGGTGTTTAGTACCTTGAGGCAGTTCATTATATTGTTTTTTAAGATAATGAACTGCCTCAAGGTACTTATCTTGGCTTGTTTCCCGTTTACCGGGGTTAGGCGTTTAGAGGAAAATTGCATAAAGGGGATTATACTATGCTTGAAAAAGATGCTTATTGTCGTCCTTTTAAAACTCTCTTCACCAATTTTCAATATGTAACAGTGTTTTCTGATTGTAGTAATGTAACTCCAGGATCCACCCAGCCCATTTAACGGCCTGCAAATTGGCGTGTCTGAGTAGTATTTTCAAATCATATAGCAAGATTCATAGGCAATTTCGAGGAAAATTATGGAAAGAGTGAGAAAGAACTTTGCCACGGCTGCTGCCATTCTGGAACCGCCCCATCTGATATCAATGCAACGTCTCTCTTATGAGAAATTCCTGCAGATGGATTGTGACCCGGACGAAAGGGACGATTTTGGATTGCAGGGAATCCTACAAAATGTTTTTCCAATTAATGATTTCAACGGCGTCTGTTCTCTTGAGTTTGTCAGATATAAATTCGGCGAGCCGAAATATACTATTAACGAATGTCTTCAGAGGGGAATGACCTATGAGATTCCTCTGAAAATTGTCGTTCGCCTGATCACCTTCGATGTCGATGAAGAGACCGGCGTTCAGTCTATTCGTGATATAAAAGAACAGGAAGTCTTTCTCGGTTCTCTGCCGCTGATGACCGGGGATGGTGTTTTTGTCATCAATGGTACGGAAAGGGTTATCGTCTCCCAGCTGCAGCGCTCGCCGGGTCTCTTTTACACGCATGATAACGGCAAGAGTCATTCCAGTGGCAAGCTTCTCTACTCTGCCCGCATAATACCGGTGCGCGGTTCGTGGATTGATCTGGAATTTGACATCAAGGACATACTCCACGTCCGTATCGATCGACGACGCAAGTTTCCGGTCACTACTTTGCTGAAAGCGTTGGGTTTGACCAGCGAAGAACTGCTCAATGAGTTTTATCCCACTTCCACCGTAAAAAAAGACGGCGACAACTACCAAATGAGTTTTGACTCCGACCTGGTAAAAGGGCAGAGGCTGGAATTTGATATTATCAGTCCCGTAGACGGGGAAGTTCTCGGCAGAAAAGGCAAAAAAGTGTCCAAAGTGCTTTGTAAAAAACTGGATGCTGCCGGTATCACCCATCTGCCGGTTTCAAGAGAGTCGCTCTTCGGCGAAATCCTCGCTAAAACCATCGTCAAAGCTGAGTCTGGTGAAGTCATAGCCCTATGTAACACCGAGCTTTCCGAGACTCTTTTAGAAAGCCTTGAGGCAGAAGGTGTCAATGAGTTTGAAGTTCTGCATATTGACGGCGTGAAATACTCCCCTTCATTTAGTAAAACGCTGGCCCTGGACAAGGCCAAGACCACCGAGGAAGCTCTGATTGAGATTTATCGCCGTCTGCGACCGTCCAGTCCGCCGACTCGTGAAATTGCCGAGTCCTTCTTCCATAACCTGTTTTTCAATCAGGACCTGTATGATCTGTCCGAGGTCGGTCGGTATAAGATAAACGCCAAACTGCACCTGGATATCGATATCTCTAATCGGGCCCTGACCAAAGAGGATATTATTTTTGCTGTGCGCCACCTGGTGCGTCTTAAGGATACCCAAGGCGGCGTCGATGATATCGACCATCTCGGCAACCGGCGGGTGCGGACGGTTGGGGAACTTGTTGAAAATCAGTATCGTATGGGCCTGGTTCGGATGGAGAGGGCGATTAAAGAAAGAATGACTCTTCAAGACGTCGAAACCTTGATGCCGCACGATCTGGTTAATCCGAAGCCTATTTCCGCCGCTATTAAAGAGTTCTTTGGCACAAGCCAGCTGTCGCAGTTTATGGATCAGACAAATCCTCTCTCCGAGGTAACCCACAAGCGGCGCTTGAGTGCCCTTGGACCTGGCGGATTGTCAAGAGAAAGAGCCGGCTTTGAGGTGCGCGACGTGCATCCAACCCACTATGGGCGAATTTGTCCGGTTGAGACGCCCGAGGGACCAAATATCGGTCTGATTGTCTCCTTGGCTACTTTCGCCCGAATTAATCCATATGGCTTTATTGAAACGCCGTACCGCAAAGTAGAAGATAGAATTATTCTCGATGATGTGAAATATCTCAGTGCCCTGCAGGAGCAGAATCAGTTTATCGCCCCTGCTTTGATCCAGTCTGATAAGGACAATCGCCTTGTTCCGGATAATCTGATTGTCCGTGAAGATGGCGAGGTCATTACCACGGTGGCCGAAAGTGTTACCTATATGGATATTGCCCCCAATCAGATGATCAGTGTTGCTGCGTCATTGGTGCCTTTTCTTGAAAACGATGATGCGAACCGTGCGTTGATGGGATCGAACATGCAGCGCCAGGCTGTACCTTTGCTGGTCACTTCAGCGCCTCTGGTCGGCACAGGAATGGAGCGATATGTCGCCCGGGATTCCGGGGCCTGTTTGCTCAGTGCCGGTGAAGGGATTATCGAGGAGGCCGATTCCAATCGTATCGTTGTCCGCTATGATGAGCCGGGCACGGATGGGTTCGATACCGGTGTTGCCGTCTATCGGCTGGAAAAGAATAAGAAATCTAATCAAAATACCTGTTTTAACCAACGACCTATTGCCTTACCGGGAACCAGGGTAAAAAAAGGCATGGTCCTGGCCGACGGCCCATCCTGTGAAGCAGGCGAGCTGGCCATCGGCAAAAATGTGGTTATCGCCTTCATGCCGTGGCGCGGTTTTAACTTTGAGGATTCCATCCTGATCAACGAGAGACTGTTGAAAACGGATACCTTTACCTCGGTGCATATCGAGGTGTTTGAGACCATGGCCAGGGATACGAAACTTGGCAAAGAAGAGATCACCCGGGATATCCCGAATGTCAGCGAAGAGACGTTGAGAAATCTCGATGATTCCGGAATTGTCAGAATTGGTGCGGAAATTAAGGCCGGCGACACGCTGGTCGGTAAGGTAACGCCCAAAGGGGAAACGGTCTTATCTCCGGAAGAAAAACTGCTTCGGGCGATTTTTGGTGAAAAGGCGCAGGACGTTAAGGATTCTTCCTTGAGGGTTCCCCCCGGGGTGACCGGCGTGGTCATTGATGCCAAGGTTTTCTCGCGCAAGGGTGTCGATAAGGATGAGCGTTCTCTGTTGATAGAGGATCTTGAAATCGAGAAACTCAATCAGGATAAGGTCGACGAATTGCGCAGCCTCAAACGCGGCGTATGTCGGGAAATCGGCAAGACTCTTGAGGGCCGGACGGCGAAGACGGACATTGTCAACAAGCATGGTGAAGTAATAGTAAAACTCGGTAAAAAGATTATCGCTGAGCATGCTGAACTTATTGGATTTTCTCAACTTCGTGATATCGATTTTTCTGAGAAAGCCAAATATATCGAACAAATTGATCTCATTTATGAGCGATACGGTAAACAGTCGCGGCTCATTAACGAGAGATATGACGGCATTATCGAACGGCTGAAAAAGGGCGACGATCTTCCCCCCGGTGTGGTGAAGATGGTCAAGGTCTATGTCGCCACCAAACGTAAACTCTCGGTTGGTGATAAAATGGCCGGCCGACATGGAAACAAAGGTGTCGTCTCCAGATTGCTGCCCGAGGAAGATATGCCGTTTTTTGCCGATGGAACCACTGTGGATATCGTTCTTAATCCGCTTGGTGTTCCGTCTCGTATGAATGTCGGCCAGGTACTCGAGGTGCACCTGGGATTCGCTGCCAAGAAACTAGGCGAGCAGTTGGAAAAACTTGCCCGTCGTGAGGCGGTGGCCGAAATCAAGGCTAAAATTAAAGCTGTTTACTCAGAGACCGAAATTCAGGCACTGACCGAAGAAAAAACAGATCAGGAAATTATTGAATGGGCGAGAAGGCATCAAGCCGGTTTACATATGGCCACTCCCGTCTTTGACGGTGCACCGGAAGCCGCTATACGAAAACTCCTGGTTGAGGCAGGTATAGATGAGGTGGGGCAGGTACAGCTGTATGACGGACTTACCGGACAACCTTTCGCCAATAAAGTAACGGTCGGTGTCATGTACATGTTGAAGCTCCATCACCTGGTCGACAATAAAATCCATGCCAGATCAACAGGACCCTATTCGCTCGTTACCCAGCAACCACTTGGCGGTAAGGCGCAATTTGGCGGACAGAGGCTCGGTGAGATGGAAGTATGGGCCATGGAGGCCTATGGTGCGGCATATACGCTCAAAGAATTTTTGACGGCCAAGTCGGATGATGTCGAAGGACGTACTCTGATGTACGAGCGGATAGTTAAAGGAAATAACTTTCTGACAACAGGATTACCTGAGTCTTTTAACGTTCTGGTCAAAGAACTGCAGGCCCTTTGTTTGAATATGGAACTTATAGAAGGATAAAGGAAAAAGACGAAAGTCGACTGGTGCATGCTTTGGACTGTAGCAAAAGCAGAGAGAGATTCCTTGTAAACGAGCAATGTTCAAGGCTAAACCGAAGAAATCCTTTAACATAAGGGAGAGGTGATTTCGTGGAAGAGTTATTCAATTTTTTTCAAAAACCGAAAGCTCCAATAAAATTTGAAAGCGTAAAGATATCTCTGGCTTCTCCCGAGAAGATCATGGATTGGTCGCATGGGGAGGTTAAAAAACCCGAGACTATCAATTACAGGACCTTTAAACCGGAACGAGATGGACTGTTTTGTGCAAAAATATTTGGACCGGTAAAGGATTTCGAGTGTAATTGCGGCAAATATAAGCGGATGAAACACCGTGGTGTTGTCTGCGAAAAATGTGGTGTGGAGGTTATTCAGTCGAAGGTACGCCGAGAGCGTCTCGGCCACATTAAACTCGCCGCGCCGGTGGCCCATATATGGTTTTTGAAGAGTTTGCCCAGCAAAATTGGTGCGGTTCTGGATATGACCCTCAAGCAGCTGGAGAAAATTCTCTACTTTGAGCAGTATGCTGTTGTCAGTTCCGAGGTCGAGGCCCTTCCTGTTGGAACCCTGCTCACCGAAGAAAAATATCGCCAGGCCCGAGATGAGTACGCCGCGCAGTTTACCGTCGGCATTGGCGCCGAGGCAATTCGTGAACTTCTTGCCTCCCAGGATCTCGTCACCTTGTCTAAACAGCTGCGTGAAGAGATGCTGTCCACCAATTCGCAAACAAAGCGGCAAAAGCTTGGCAAGAGATTGTTTGTTATAGAGGCCTTTCGCGATTCCGGCAATAAACCGGAATGGATGATTCTGGAAGTCATTCCGGTGCTACCCCCTGACCTCCGCCCCCTGGTTCCCCTTGAAGGCGGTCGGTTCGCGACCTCCGATCTCAATGATCTCTACCGGCGCGTCATTAACAGAAACAACCGCTTAAAGCGTCTGCTGGAACTCGACGCACCAGATATCATCATTCGTAATGAAAAGAGAATGCTGCAGGAAGCCGTTGATGTCCTTTTTGATAACGGTCGACGGGGCAGGGTGATCACCGGAGGGAACAAACGTCCGCTCAAGTCCTTGTCCGATATGCTTAAGGGCAAGCAAGGGCGTTTTCGGCAGAACCTTCTCGGCAAACGTGTCGATTATTCGGGCCGCTCGGTCATCGTCGTTGGCCCGCATCTTCGGCTTCATCAGTGCGGTATCCCCAAGAAGATGGCGCTTGAGCTCTTCAAACCCTTTATCTATAACAAGCTTGAGAGAAAAGGGTTTGTCACCACCATTAAAAGTGCCAGAAAAATGGTGGAAAAAGAGGTTAAAGAGGTCTGGGACGTCCTCGATGAAGTGGTAACCGAATATCCGGTCATCCTCAACCGTGCGCCGACCCTGCACAGACTCGGTATGCAGGCCTTTGAGGCTGTCCTTATTGAAGGCAAGGCTATTCAGTTGCATCCGCTGGTCTGTATGGCCTTTAATGCCGACTTTGACGGGGATCAGATGGCGGTTCACGTTCCGCTCTCCGTTGAGGCCCAGGTGGAAGCCAGGGTACTCATGATGTCCACCAATAATATTCTGTCACCGGCCAATGGGGAACCGGTCATCATCCCTTCGCAGGATATCGTGCTTGGCCTGTATTATATGAGTCGTGAACGGTTGAATGTTCCGGGTGAAGGGAAGGTCTTCAGCAACGTGGAGGAAGCGATTATCGCCTATGATTACGGTGAAATTCATCTGCAGGCCAAGGTGAAGGTGCGTAAGGGCGGTGAAATGATTGATACCACCATGGGGCGGATCCTGCTGGGCGAGCTGTTACCGGCCTCGGTGAAATTTGAGGAAGTGAACAAGGTGCTCACCAAGAAGGCTTTGGCCAGGCTTATCGACCACACCTATCGTCATGCCGGAACCAAAGACACAGTTATTCTCGCCGACCGATTAAAAGATACCGGCTACGAATATGCTACCCGGGCAGGAATTTCCATCTGTATTAATGATATGAAAATTCCTCTGGAAAAAGAAAACTATGTTGAAAAGGCCGAAAGGGATGTTCTTGACGTTGATCAGCAATACACCGACGGCCTGATCACCTCCGGCGAAAAATATAACAAGGTCGTTGATATCTGGTCGAAGGTAACCGAAGATGTTGCCAATGCCATGATGGATGAGATCAAGGTCGAGTATGTTCGAGACAAGGACGGCAAACTCATAGAGACACCGAGTTTTAATTCCATTTTTATCATGGCCGATTCAGGGGCACGTGGATCACGGGATCAGATCCGCCAGCTTGCCGGGATGCGTGGTCTGATGGCCAAACCAAGTGGTGCGATCATTGAGACGCCGATTAAGGCGAACTTTCGTGAAGGTCTCGGCGTACTTGAATATTTTATTTCCACCCATGGCGCGCGAAAAGGACTGGCAGATACGGCTCTGAAAACCGCGAACTCCGGGTATCTTACCAGGCGACTGGTCGACGTCGCGCAGGAGGCGACAATTGTCGAAGCCGACTGTTTAACCCTTGATGGAATTGTTGCTGAACCTCTGATGGACGGTGGTGAAATAATCGTTCCCCTCGGAGACAGGATACTCGGCAGGGTCGCCTTGGATGATGTGGAAGATCCGTTTACCGAGGATGTCATTGTTGAAGCCGGCGAAGAGATCACTGAAGAGATCGTGGAAAAAATAACCGTCTCAGGTATCGACCGGGTGGCTATTCGTTCCGTGCTCAGCTGCCGGTCAAAGCGAGGGGTCTGTGCCGCATGTTATGGGCGTGATCTTGGCCGCGGCCATATGGTCAACAGAGGGGAAGCCATCGGGGTAATTGCCGCGCAATCTATCGGTGAGCCGGGAACCCAGCTGACCATGCGGACATTCCATGTCGGTGGTACGGCAAGCAGATCAGTCGAACAGGCAGAACTGAAAACCAATATCGGCGGTACTGTCTCCTGTGCCAATATGCACTCGGTAACCAATGCCGAAGGCACCGAGATCGTCATGAACCGTAATGCGGTCATCTCCATTAAAGATGATCTTGGCCGTGAGCGCGAGAGATTCAAGGTTAACTATGGGGCGCAGCTTCTGGTCAAAGAAGGTCAGGTTGTGGCCAGGGATACTATTCTCGCCGACTGGGATGCGTATACCATACCGATCGTTGCCGAGGTGGGTGGTACTATTAAATACGGTGATGTTATCGAAGGTATCACCATGCAGGAGAAAGTCGATGCCGTAACGGGTCGTTCCTCCCTGGTGATAATTCACACCGCCGGCGGTGCCCAGTTGAGTCCACGGATTACTGTCAAGAACGAGCGGGGAAAAACCGTCAAGATGGCCGATTCCGATACCTATGCCCGGTACAGTTTGCCTGTTGGCTCGATCATTTCCGTCAACGAGGGGGATGTTATTCAGCCGGGAACCATTGTCGGCAAGATCCCACGGGAAACGAGTAAAACCAAGGATATTACCGGTGGTCTTCCGCGGGTCGCTGAGTTGTTTGAGGTACGGAAACCGAAGGATCCGGCTATTATCACCAGAATTGACGGAAAGGTAAGTTTCGGCAAGGAGCTGAAAGGGAAACGTCGGGTTATTGTGACTCCTGAATACGGCGAACCGCAGGAATATCTGGTACCGAAAGCCAAACACATTATCGTCCATGAAGGGGATTATGTGCAGGCCGGCGAGCCCCTCATGGAAGGTACGATTGTGCCCAATGATATCCTGTCCGTCCTTGGTGTGAAGGAACTGGCCAAGTTCCTGGTCAATGAAATCCAGGAGGTATATCGTCTGCAAGGTGTTAAGATAAATGATAAACATATAGAAGTTATTGTTCGTCAGATGCTCAAGAGGGTTCTGATTACCTCTTCCGGTGATTCCCGTTTTATGATTGGCGAGCAGGTTGAATGGTGGAAATTCGAAGAAGAAAGGGACAAGCTTCTGGCCGAAGGGAAAAAACCTGCCGAGGCAGAGCCATTATTGCTCGGTGTTACCAAGGCATCCCTGTCGACTGAAAGTTTTATCTCTGCCGCGTCTTTCCAGGAAACCACCAAGGTTCTGACGAATGCCGCCGTTGCCGGGAAGGTTGATGATCTTCTTGGTCTGAAGGAAAACGTTATCATGGGTCGGTTGATTTCCGCCGGAACAGGCTTGAGCAGTAAAAGATAGCAAGGGAAAGAGGTATGAAGTGGTTTTTTTCCTTGACACTACAGTGCCGTTAGGGTAATTATCACCACTTTCGTGTTTAGAAATGAGTGTCTAGGTCGGCAGTCGAAGATTTGGAATTCTAACAATGGGTATGTAAACAGGAGCAGTTAACGTAATGCCAACTATTAACCAACTGGTAAGATTGGGTCGTAAGAAGTCTGTGAAAAAGACCAATACCCCAGCTTTGAAAGGATCACCCCAGAAGCGTGGCGTATGTGTGAGGGTGTATACAACGACGCCGAAGAAACCGAACTCCGCTCTTAGGAAGGTCGCCAGGGTGAGACTGACAAATGGTATTGAGGTTACATCGTATATCCCCGGTATTGGTCATAATCTGCAAGAGCACTCGGTGGTCATGATTCGAGGCGGTAGGGTGAAGGATCTTCCTGGTGTGCGTTATCACATAATTCGTGGTACTCTTGATACCTTGGGTGTTTCCAATCGACGGAAAGGTCGTTCAAAATACGGTGCAAAGAAGCCATCTTGATTGGTTGCTGCTTGATGCGAGGTTAAAATATGTCACGAAGAAGAACGATAGAGAAACGATCCATCGATCCAGACACACGCTTTAACAGCGTGTTGGTGTCTAAATTCACCAATGGATTGATGGAGAGAGGAAAGAAAAGTCTCGCTCAGCGAATTTTTTACGGAGCGATGGATATAGTTGAAGAGCGCGTCAAGGATGCTGATCCTCTGACAGTCTTTGAAGAGGCGATGGAGAAAGTCCGCCCGCGCGTTGAAGTCAAATCACGTCGTGTTGGCGGGGCGACCTATCAGGTGCCTATGGAGGTTCGTCAAACCCGAAGAAACGCTCTGGCTATTCGGTGGTTGATTAACTTCTCAAAAGCAAGATCTGGGAAGTCTATGGCTGAAAAGCTAGCGGCGGAGTTGATGGATGCCTACAACAATCGTGGTGCCGCAGTGAAAAAAAGAGACGATACTCACCGCATGGCAGAGGCGAACAAGGCTTTTGCCCATTACCGTTGGTAACAGGGCTCGGAACGCCGTAACGGGTTGCCGCAACAACAGGCTGGCGAAAAAAATATTTTAAGAGCTAAGCAATTGTTATGACGGCGCTAAAAGATTTGCATGATGTGCGCAATATCGGCATTATGGCCCATATTGATGCCGGGAAAACGACCACCACGGAAAGAATACTCTTTTACACGGGGCGTTCTTATAAGATGGGGGAGGTCCATGATGGTACGGCCGTCATGGACTGGATGGAGCAGGAGCAGGAGCGGGGGATCACCATCACATCCGCGGCAACCACCTGTTTCTGGAAAGACAAGAAAATCAATATAATTGACACGCCAGGTCACGTCGACTTCACCATAGAGGTGGAACGATCCCTGCGTGTGTTGGACGGAGCAGTTGCTGTCTTCTGTTCCGTTGGCGGGGTAGAGCCACAGTCCGAAACCGTTTGGCGACAGGCGGATAAATACGGTATCCCGCGGATTGCTTTTGTTAATAAGATGGATCGAATCGGAGCGAATTTTGAGCGCTGCGTTTCGATGATAGCCACCAGACTTGGTGCCAACCCTGTACCAATTCAGTTACCGGTCGGAAAGGAAGCTGATTTTACAGGGATCATTGATCTTATTGAAGGGAGGATGCTTGTCTTCGATGAGCTGACTCTTGGACAGGAAGTAACTGAAAGAGAAGTTCCTGCCGAATATAAAGAAAAATTCACGGCCGCACGTCTGATGCTCCTCGAGAAGTTGGCCGACTTCGATGAGGACATCATGGAAAAATACTTGAATGATGTACCAGTAGCTGCGTCTGAGATGTATAGAGCCCTCAGAAAAGCGACGTTGTCGCTTGATCTTGTCCCTGTGCTTTGCGGAAGTGCTTTTAAGAATAAAGGCGTTCAACCGCTGCTCGACAGTGTGATTAATTTTCTTCCTTCGCCGCTCGATGTCAAAAACATTGAAGGTGAAGGTCTAAATGGAGAAATAATCAGCCGGAGAACCGACCCTGATGAGAAGCTGGCCGGGTTGGTTTTTAAACTGATGAGTGATTCTTTTGTTGAGAATCTTGCGTTCGTCAGAGTGTATTCCGGGAAAATTACTGTTGGTGACAAGGTGTATAATCCTGTAAAGAAAAAGCAGGAAAAGATCACCAAGTTAATGAAGTTACACGCTAACAAGCGTGAAGAAGTGCAAGAGATTTCAGCTGGAGATATCGGCGCGATTGTTGGGTTGAAATTCACCACAACCGGGGACACCTTATGTGAAAAAGGTGATGCGATAATTCTCGAAAGCATGGATTTTCCTGACCCGGTAATAGGTGTGGCAATTGAGCCTAAAAGTAAGGCCGAGGAGAAGAAACTCTCAGAAACACTTGATAAAATTGCCAGAGAGGATCCGTCCTTTACCGTATCGACAGATAAGGATTCTGGACAGACAATTATTTCCGGTATGGGAGAACTGCACCTTGAGATAATTGTCGACCGATTGCTGAATGAATTTAAAGTCTCGGCGAAA
Source organism: Desulfocastanea catecholica (assembly GCF_054657295.1). NCBI lineage: Bacteria > Pseudomonadati > Thermodesulfobacteriota > Desulfobulbia > Desulfobulbales > Desulfobulbaceae > Desulfocastanea > Desulfocastanea catecholica. The sequence continues at coordinate 843 of NZ_BAAHYZ010000044.1, read as the reverse complement.
GTCGGCAAACCACAGGTGGCGTATAAAGAGACCATTGATGTTTGTCATACCGCGGAGGCCAAATTTGATCAGTTGACGGGTGCTAAAGGCCAGTATGGACACGTCATTATTAAGGTTGAACCTCTCGGACGGAGTGGCGGTATAGAATTTGTCAGCTGCGTCGAGAAAAATATGATCCCGGATCAATTTCTCGGATCGATCCAAAAGGGCATCATCGACAGTCTGGATTCCGGACCCTTGATCGGTTACCCTATGACGGACATCAAGGTTAGTCTCATAGGTGGCTCGTATCATGAAGAAGAGTCGACGGAGATGGCTTTTGGAATTGCGGCTGCGATGGCCATCAGAAGGGCAACTGCCGAGGCTCAACCCAAGCTGCTGGAACCGATTATGAAACTGGAAGTTATTACTCCGGAAGAATATATCGGTGACGTGATAGCTGATCTCAATAGTAAAAGAGGTAAAATTGTTGGTGTATCCGCCGAGGGGAATCTACAGATTCTCAAAGGGCATGTGCCACTGGCTGAAATGTTTGGCTATTCAACGTCACTCAGGTCGGCGACGCAAGGGAGAGCCAATTTTACCATGCAATTTTTGCAATACGATGTGGTACCTGCTCCGAGAGCAGAGATAATTATTAAAAAAATTAGAGGGATCTAAGTCCAAGCATATTGAGGAACCATTATGTCAAAGAAAAAATTTGAAAGGACGAAACCGCACGTCAACGTAGGTACCGTCGGACATATCGATCATGGTAAAACCACACTGACCGCTGCTATTACTCGTGTCTTATCACTCAAAGGTCAGGCCACTTTTACTGACTTCAGCGAGATTGATAAGGCA
>NZ_BAAHYZ010000043.1:0-17843 GCF_054657295.1 Desulfocastanea catecholica | reverse complement strand
GCGCAGCCAGAACTCAACGGAAAAACTTTCTCCATTGACCCAATCAAACGAACCGTCCGGTTGAACATCAACGCCACTAGAGCCATTGAAAATCTGACCTCCGTTAACCAGCCCGCTTATCGGCCCTGGACAGGTGCCGCTGCATTGACCATCATTCAAACCTGTCGCATCAAAGTACACCGGTCCGGATGATTCATCCAGCATCCAATAGGAAACAAGTCCCGCCGGAATAACAGGCGCATCTTCAACATTGATGGTAAATGTCTGGCTGTCGACACCCTCAGAGTTCTGGGCACTCACCGTCACCGCAAAACTGCCGGGTGCATCAGGGACCCATTGCAGTAGTCCGCTCACCCGGTCGATGGTCATGCCCGCAGGACCACTATTGAGGATATAGCTGGGAACCGGGTATCCGAAAGCATCGATGTCTAAGTTATAAGTTTCACCAATGAACAAACGTTCGTCCACAACGTTTAGCAATTCAGGTTGTTCGCCTTGAGGGAGAGGAAGCACCCCGTTTACCAGTTCGGTATGCCACACACGTGACATCTTAGTATAACCGTCATTGTTAGGGTGCAATAGATCTGACATATCGGTGCTGTAATTAAGAGCATTTTCCATGTCGACTATATAGATTAAATCTCCAGCCAATTGTCTGTTACTAGCCATTGCCTCAAGTTTATTGTTAAAAAGGCTAGTTTCCAAATGGTATGGCTGTCTGTTTATAATTTTTGCTAAAACAACTACGATGCTTGAACTATAACGATCTATCTCATCAAGAATTTTCTCAACACCTGAAATATCCTTAATATCATTTGTCCCGATATGCAGAAGGATAACATCGGGTTGCGTTACAAGTAACCAACCGAAAACATTCAATGCAACTTGAGATGGTGTCCAGCCTCCATGGCCTTCATGATCATAATCAAAAAACTGTGGAGAGAGCTCCCCCTCTGCTTCATTCCCAACGAAATCGATTTTGTATCCCGTTTCAACCAAAGACCGGAATAAATCCTGCCGATAACCAACCATAAAATCGCTGCCATAACCTCGTGTAATGGAATCCCCAAGTGGCATGATTTTGATCGGGACACCACCATATGAGGTAGAGCAAAGGAGATTTGCTAATAAACATACACTTATAATGAGCCATGATTTCAAACAAAACCATTTGATTTTCATAATATTTTAATTGTATATAACATTGAGTCTTATTTAATCGATTCTCATTCTGGTGAATCATTGCTACAACATCAATCCAAAATGGTTCATCCGCCAAATGATTACCTGAAAAAATGATTCCAAAACAAGACTCAATATAACCGACTGATATAATACCCTTTTAATTTTTTCTCACCAGTGCGAATTAAGAACATTGGTTTAACAGTGATACAGAGAATTTGCCCTTCTGACCATGTCATCTAAAAGGCCAGTTTTAAGAGCACTTTTCCTGAGAAGAAATAAAAAGCAGACGAGTATCGACCCACAACAATCCATTTAATATCAATGACTTAAAGCCAGGTGATTATTTGCCGTATGTATCTGAAATTTTGTCGAGGTTATATGCGTGGCGCCCATTTTTTCACTTTTTGCTAGCAATTATCTTGCCATAGTTCATAACAAAATATTTTCTAACCTGTACTTTGGCGAAGTTGCGGCAAGTTGGAATACCATAAGGTTACAGCAGTAACGATGCTTCTTGCCATCTTTTAATTTTTATCAATTGCAGAAGCGTAGTCCTATTTGCCGGATTTTTCCGACAAATCAAAAAGATGGTACCACAAGCGGTTTTGGTAATTCGGCAAGGAAATTTTAATTAGATAGATCTGATTCTGGGCTGAAATGAGTAAAACTGGCTACAAGTTGAGAAAGTCAGGCAAGAAAGCACAAAGAACTCGTGCTCAACTCGTACTTGAAAAGGCAGTCACACCTTGTCCTATTTTCCACAAAACCGAAATTATACTCCGCAATTCTGGAATTATGCCATCTTTCACCATGTTTTAAAACACCTATCACCCCTTTGAAAAAAGGAGAGTCGCTCATGCAGGATCATTAATATGAATAAAGCCAGGACCAAAGGACTATCCCAAATCCAGCCGATTTACAAAATAAGAGAAAATTTTCCTAAGAAAACAAATCATTGCACCAATCCGGATCTCAAATATTGTGTTTGTGCTTATCGTTCCTCATTGTAGGAAGCGATAGGCACTAGCCAATATTTTTCTAACAATACTAATTCCTGGAAAACTGCGTACCACTCGCGATGTTTTTCTGTATAGAATTTTTCCGAAACGAATGAAGAAATAAATCAATTTTAACCGAATAGGCTTCGACTGTGCCATACTGTTCATTGTGAAATCATATCCACATGTAATGAGTTCCTGGTAATCCTCAAATGCTAATGTCACCATGATTTGCTGGCTGAGTGTTAGATTTTTTTTCCATTTTTGCACTTCTCCCTCATCGATATTTCTATTGTACATCTGATCATTATACCAAATCTCACCAGAGTTAGAGGTTATGGCCTTTTCACCTAAGTGTTTCTTCTCTCCTGGAAAAAGCATCGATTCATTCCATTCCAAGCCTAAATATTTGCAGATTTTTTTTGTTTCCTGCTCTGGATTTTTTATTAAGTTTTCATAGACAATAGTCAATATCTTAGAATCTCCTTTTCTGGCAACAGAGAACCCTGCATCGAAACATTGCTTTACAAAAGAAATACTCGACGAAACATTTAGTGTAAAATTGGGCTGATGAACTTTTTTCTCTTTGGCACGTTTACCCACTTGCTGTAGTGACGAGACAATAGCGCGAGGATCTCTAACCACCTGAATAAAATAAGCTTCAGGGAAAAGTTCCATCAGTTCTGACAAAACTAAAACATTATGAGGCGTTTTTTCACTATAGAGCTTACATTCATTTTGGTCTGCCAAACGAAGAAATATATTTGTAACAAAAGATGTTATCCAACTATCGACTTCACTCCTGGTACATATTATATCGATATGGTTTTGCATTATTGATTTATGGATCTCTTTCCTTAATTTCACCATCCCAGGGAGGTGCAGGAACTCAGGTCCACCAAGAATTTCAGGATGAGAATCAAGGATATTTTGCACCAAAGTAGTTCCTGATCGTGGTGGTCCACCAACAAAAATCAATCTACTTTTTTCATTCATTCTCGTCATTTTGCTTCCTCACAATCGAACTATCTTGACACTTGATACCCATAACTCACTATTCCCATTGAATAAAATTAACATTATTTTCCTTAAGAGTCACTGCTGTCCAAAACCAGGCAGCCAAAACTTCACAGTATAATGCCAGGCAGGTGGATGAGCAAATGGATTATGCAACTTCAACAGGAGCAAAGCGATCATGGTCGTCCAAATGAGTTGTTTGAGTTTGCCGATACACCAGGCAAGACCGCCAATAATTTCTCGCAGGAAATCGGCATGAGCTATATGGCAAAAAGGTATTAAGACCAGCTGGGTCCAGCAGAAAAAACCTTACTAGCGGCGCTCCACCTGATGTTTAGTCACCAGGTGAGCAAATTCATTTATGGAAAAATGATGAAGAAGCTGACTAAATAAGCTGGAACTTTTTATCATGAGTCTGCCCTCCTTGGTTTTCGTGTTGGATTTTTTTGTGTATGATTTTTATCGATGTAAAAATCATACACCACAATTTGCCAAGAAGGTCATCCCTTTATAATGCTGTTTTGGACAAGAACGTTCAAGAAGAGTAAAACAACAGGTTTTGTTCACGTCGTAATTGGTCAACAAGACGTCCGCCAGGTACCTCGACATCACTGTAGTTTATAATACTATCTTTTGCTATATCGCGCTTTAACCGACATCCCTGGGCAAGGCTCATGGGAAGAAAAGCATTCTTAAAACTCTCTTCATAATTTTCCGTCAGGCCGTAACAATGAAACCCACCAATACCATCTAGGATCTCACCTGCCTTGAGATTTCTTTTTGCCGCTGTAATAACATCAACAACAGGTTTTCCCAAAGGAACCGTAGCCGCATCATGGAACAAGACGGCTCGTGCTACTGTAATCGGCGATTCCAGGTGTGGCAAGTGATAGGGTGTATAAAAAACATAAAAAGGACCGTCCCCCATCTTCAAATATTGAGCATACTGCATTTTAATAGGATGATCATTATAGCCCAGTACAAACACCCCTGGGCCAGGCTCAGCACCGAGAATAAAATCGACAATGCCGCCGTTCATCATTTGATCTACGGGAAACAGGTTGACAGCCTCTTTGACATGCTTGCATTCAAAACCGTACATCCCCCGAACAGCAGTACGGAAACCGGTTGCATTTGCCACAACAGCCATTTCCATGGAAATCTTTGTTCCATCAGCAAAGGATGTAATCATCTTAACATCCTGTTTGACATTTTCAGCAAAACCTCTTTGTGTTTCCGGAGTACGGTAATGATCCTGCAATCCTTTGATGTTGCCGGCGAGAACAGGACGATAACCAATTGTATCAACCCATCGGAGCAAGTTCATGATAACTCCCGGCTGATCACCGTCAACATTTGTTATGACAACCCCCGCCTTATCGGCATACTGCTTGAGAATGGGGCCAACAACGGCATCGAGTTCAGCGTTCATCAGAATAACATGTTTTCCGTGGGTTATTGCTTTGAGAACAACATTTGCCCCAAATTCAACCTCCCCTGTCGCTTCAACAATCGCATCAATTCCTTCCGCCTCGCAGAGTAGCATCGGATCATCGGTGATAGCCGGCTTGCCATTGCGGATGGCATCTTCTAACTGCCTCAAGGTGGACACCGAAAGAATATCCTCTACCTCAGCCTGTTGGTATGCTTGGGCAGCTTTAGCTATCGTCCGGTTTGATACAGCGGCGACGTCCATTCCCGGGATAGCCGTGATAATCTGTAAAACCAGACCTCTTCCCATGTAACCGGCACCAATCACACCTACTTTGATTGGATTGCCTTCCTGTTCTCTTTTCTTTAAAGCGGAGTCTACGATGATCATGTTTTTTCTCCGATATTGTTCGCAATAAATGCAGATATGTTAGAAACGGTTTTCAGATTAAAGCTTGAAATCAGGCCAAACCTTATCCTTTTCCGATATGATCAAATCCTCGGTAATCGGCCATGTTATATTAAAAGCCGGATCATTCCAGCGAACCCCTTTTTCCGCGGAAGACTCATAAAATTCAGAAACGAGATAATAGACTTCACTGTCATTTGCCAATGTCAGGTAACCATGTGCACATCCGCAGGGAACGAACATCATACGGCGGTTTGATGCGGTCAGTTCGGCTCCGAACCAAAGACCATAGGTTTTTGATGCAGGACGGATATCTACCACTACGTCATATACGGCACCTTTTATGCAGCGCAACAACTTTGCCTCTTCATAGGGTGCCATCTGATAGTGCAAACCTCGAAGTGTCCCTCGAGCAACACTCCCTGCGTGGTTAGCCTGCACCATGTTCACTGGTAAACCTGCTTTGGCAAATTCTCTGGCACAAAACGTCCTGGTAAAAAAACCTCTTTCATCCTCATAAGCCTGAAATTCAAGCAGCAAGGCGCCGTCAACAGCTGTTTTTGTAATATTCATAAGTCAAACTAGAGTCCTATTCCTTCGTAACACGCTACACAGTTTCTCGGCAGCATCCGCCGGCCATCGACTATTACTGGGGCTAATTGTAATTTTTCCAATACTTCAGGAAGCTTTTTGAACTCATCCCACCGGGTCAACAATAAAATTGCCTGGGTGTTTTTCACAGTATCTTCAATAGATTCGTGATAATTTATTGAGCTATTGCCAAAAATTTTCTTTGCCTCTTCCTGCGCAACAGGATCATAAGCGGTGACATCCGCTCCGGCTGCGATCAGGCTCTGAACAATGGGTATTGCCGGTGATTCGCGCATATCATCCGTACCTGGTTTAAAAGCAAGGCCCAGGACGGCAACACGCACATCCTGAAGATCCGGGAAATGCTTATTCAAATACTGTAAAATCCGATCTGGCTGTTTTTTATTTACCGTTATAACAGTTTTCAATAAATCCATACACTGCCCTGTTTTTTCCCCATGGGCGATAAGCGCTTTGACATCTTTTGGAAAACAGCTGCCGCCAAAACCGCACCCGGCTTCAAGATAGGTGGTAATACCCGGTGTTATTCGTTGACCATCTTCTAGAAAAGGAGAAACCCTTTTGTCCAGATGAACGCCACGCATGACATCAAGAGCGTCTATATCACCGAGACGTGCACACAGGTTGCCAATTTCGTTGGAAAACGAGATAAGCGTGGCAAGTAAGGCGTTCGATGTGTATTTGATCATTTCCGCAGTTTTATTATTCACCATTAAGGTGTCAATATTGGGAAAGAGATCATATACCCGACAAAGTGTCTTTCGACTTCTCTCGTCAATGCCACCCAGGACGATACGATCCGGATTCATGAAATCTTTGATCGCACTCCCTTCACGCAAAAACTCCGGGTTCATGCCAACACCAAAATCTCTACCGGCCTTCAGACCGGAAAATTTCTCAAGAATTGGTAAGACAACATCGTCCGTGGTCCCTGGCACTACTGTGCTCTTGACCACGACGACATGATATCCGGACTTGTTTTTCAGTGCTCTGCCGATTTCTTCAGCTACCTGTCTAATATATTGAAGATCAATTTCATCTCCGTCAAATGGTGTACCGACGGCTATCAATGTAAGGTCCGTCGAAGCAATGGCTCCCTCTAAATCAGTTGTCGCTGTCAATCCTGTGCCAATATTTTTCTTTAAGAGGGTATCAAGACCTTCTTCGTAAATTGGGCTCACTCCAAGATTGATTTTTTCAACCTTTTCCAGGGAATTATCAACGCAGATAACGGTATGCCCTTTTTCCGCTAAGCAAACACCTGAAACAAGGCCGACATAACCTGTCCCAACAACGGAAATTCTCATTTTTCTTCCTCTACCTCTTGGTTGTCGAAATACCATAACAGACTTCGTTTCAGCCCGTCTTCCAGTTTAATTGAAGGATTATACCCTAAGTGTTCGCGGGCCTTGTCTATAACTGGACATCGCCTATTCGGATTATCGGTGAGGTATTCTTTATCCTCACTGCGTTTAAAAACGAGTTTCCCTTGATAATCAAAAAGTTCCTGAGCTGTTTTGATCACATTTTCCGCAAGTTGGCGAATTGATATTTCCGGTTTATCAACCCCGATGTTGTAGGATTCCCCGTCTTGCCCGAGCAAAAGTACCTTAAAATATCCGACTATAGCGTCCGCTACATAACAAAACGTTCTGGTAGGAGATCCGTCGGAAAGCAGAACAATATCCTCCCCGGAAAGGACATTTCTCGCAAAATCCGGTAAGGCTCTTTTATCGGTGATCTTTAAGCCTGGTCCATAATTATTAAAAGGTCGGACAAGGCGGATTGGAAGGTGATATTGTCTGGCAAAATTAACCGCCATTGTCTCCCCATACCTTTTTGATTCATCATAACAAGCTCTTGGCCCTGTGCAAGAAACATTACCCCTGTAGGTCTCAGGCGTTGGGATATTATCTGGAGTAGGGTCGCCATAAATCTCACTGGTTGAATAGAAGAGAAATGCTTCAACAGGTTTTTTCCGCTCTTTCTGGGCTATGCAGTAGTCGAGCAGATGGCGCAGTCCATAAATATTTGCATCCATCGTTTCTATAGGGTGACGACGATAATAGATGGGCGACGCAATGGTCGCGGCATGAATGATAAACTGAAAATCCCCCATATCGTCAGGAAGAGGATCAATTACATCATATTTTTTTGCCGTGAGCAAACTCTTGGCTTGCAAAGTATCAAGCCAATTTGGCACGCCTCGCATAAAATTATCATAAACAACTACTGAAATAGCAGGTTTTTCAGGATTTTTTATATTCCACCGTAAAATAGACTGGGTAAGATAATATCCAAGAAAACCGGCGCCCCCTGTTATGAGTAATCGTTTGCCCGACATCAATGGGAGTTCTTCGTGTAATTGAGTTATAATATACTCAAGATCCGACTCAATAACGTCATTTGCATTTTTCATCTATACAATCCTTACATAACGGCAGATTAGAAATATGGTCTTGTTTTCTTGCAAAAAACCAGGATCTTACCTGGTATTTTTCGTCAGTAGCAAAATTATTAAAGTGGAAGAATTCTCAGCAAGTAAACCAGCAATTCTAAAAAGAATCTATTGACTACTGGGAGTCTGGCAGGAAAGATATTTATAAAAATTTTAGTCTTAATTACAGAGAGTTCGAATCAGGCTTCCGTCAATTGACTGTTTGAGATATAACAATTCTTTGTTTACGATTATATCTTGCCAATAATTCTTTTCATGCCCACACTTTCCATGGCGCTTGATTAGATACCCAAAGATTTTCCAAATGCATTTTATCTCTTAATGTATCCATGGGTTGCCAAAAGCCATTGTGTCGATATGCTGCCAATTTTTTTTCACGAGCAAGATTGAATAAAGGCTCTTTTTCAAAACTTGTCGCATCGCCCTCTATATAATCCAGGATCTCTGGTTCCAATACAAAAAACCCGCCATTGATCCAGGCTCCGTCTCCCTTAATTTTTTCCTGGAAATGCGTAATGATATCTTGTTCTTCGTGCAAAACAAGTGCTCCAAATCGCCCTGGTGGCTGCACTGCTGTTAATGTCGCCAGTACATTTTTTTGCCTTTTGTGGAACGAAATCAGCTCAGAAATGTTAATATCGCTTACACCATCACCATATGTTAAACAAAATGTATCACCGTCAAGATAGCTTTTTATTCGCTTCAGTCGACCACCTGTCATGACATCTTTCCCGGTGTCTACCAAAGTCACTTTCCAAGGCTCAGCATCACAGTTATGCATTTCCATCAGGTTGTTCTTTAAATCAAAAGTAACATTGGACTTTTGCAGGTAGTAATTCGAAAAAAATTCTTTAATCATAAATCCCTTATAGCCACAGCAAACAATAAAATCATTGAGACCATATGAAGAATATATTTTCATAATATGCCAAATTATCGGCATATCTCCAATCTCGACAAGAGGTTTAGGTCTGATTTGACTTTCCTCACTTATACGGGTTCCGTAACCACCTGCTAAAATGACAACTTTCACACGAAGGTCTCCTGTTGGCTTTGTAAAAAATAATCGTATTTCAAGATACTATCCCTAGGGGAAAAGTTATGTACTCAGTGTACATAGTTTTGGCCTTAACCTTTTCTCGGTGTCCACATTACCTGTTTCTCCCCCATTATAAATTTTAGAAATGCATGTCCTGCCGCAACATTCAAAAGCACAAAATAATGAAAAAAATACAAAATGTAGATTTTACGTCCCATCCTTTCCAGAATCACGGAAAAAAGTGCAGCTACATAACATGCTGTCTGCAGAGTAAAGGTTATTGTATAGAAAATCGATTCTGCCCAAATTAATAGATTTGCCACATAGGCCACCATTAAAAAAACAAAACAAAGATAGCGAAACACCTTGTGTGACCAGATCTGCAATGCAAATAATAAGCCTGAACTTCCCCAAAGAAGCTGCGGCATATCCTTTAACGCATTTAATGCTCTTAAGGTCACCCGGACTCGCATCCGGTACTCATCATCAGATACTGAAAGTGATGACTCCTTTAAAAGAGCTGCAGGATCATATACCACCCTATACCCCTGCTCTATCACTTTAAGAGGCTGGACAAAATCGGGCAATTGATCCGGGTTCAAGGCACTGTAAAGACTTTTTCGCATGGCATCAATACCACCGTCCACACCTACTACCGAACCAATCTGCGTTTCTAAGTGTCTTAAAGTATTTTCATACTTCATATAGGCTGAACAGCCATCGCCGATAGTTGTATCGTCCGGATTGGTGTAAATCATCTTGCCGGTAACATAGCCCACTTCAGGGTCATGAAAATTAGCCGCAAGGTGCTGCAGGGCATCAACAGCATAGAGTGAATTTGCGTCTGAAAATACCAAAATTTCCCCCTTTGCGTGGGGGACTGCCATATTAAGAGCAGATGTTTTGCCTGCTCTTGTTTGACGAAGCAGCTTTACATTTTTATCTTGAAAACTTCTTACTATCTCATCAGTATGATCCGTCGATTCATCAGAAATAACGATTACTTCCAACTTATCTTCAGGATAATCCTGCTGTAATTTGTTAGTGATAGTTTGTCGAATATGCGCTTCTTCGTTGTAAGCTGCAATGAGAATGGACACGGAAGGCTCGTAGGTAGCTTTATCGATTTGCTTCTGCACCAATCGAGATAAGAGCCAGACACAGACGGGATATCCAGCATATATGTAAAAAATCATGAACAAGCTTAAAAAAAACAATATCTTATATATGAGAACGTCCATGAATTATTTTTAACTTTTTAATAGAACTTCTCATTGATGTCTTCGCTAAAACTTGAACTCCTCAATCTATTCACGGATATACTCGAGAAAAACTGGATAAAAAGCTTTTGTGAACTCTTGCATTGTTTCAATGCATTCAGATTCGGTTTTGTCAGCAGTTGAACATGTTAGTCGAACAAATGCGTTATCTTCTCCTGCACCTGTAAATTTTTGCATTATTGCAGTCATTTTTTGCGACAACGTATTGGAATTAGTCATCTCATGTGCTTGAAACCAATATAGAATTATTTGTCTATCCTCCGCACCCCGCTCAACCTTCATGGTAGAACAGGACACTGCAGGATCTGTGCCCTCGCCAATCTTGATTGTAGTGGAATCTCTCCCTGAAATAATCCATCCCTGTCCAGGAAAGCACACTAGAGGGTCATGCGCAGCCCCTACCTTTTTTGATGTCAGATAGTAGCCGATATATAAAGCAACCGATTCATCGCCCTTAAAAAACATCCTGTTCAGATAATCGTCCAAAGCAAGACCATCCACAACTTTCTGGTCAAAAGGGAGGTGGGGTCCTGCTTTCCAGCCATCCACATCTATCAAGGCTTCATTTAAGGATCTTTCCTTTATTGAACGTACCGATTCCGGTTTTCCGTAAATAAACACACTGGCCAGCAAAAAAATAACAACAACTGTTATAATTTTTCTATTACTGATCTGTCCCAAAATGAAAGCGCTCCTCTAACTAAAATAACCAAGATGATAGCAAGAATAAAAACAATTGTTCCAAATACTGTATGAACAGTGCCCTGAGTTAAGTCTAAATCAAAGTAATAAAAAGCAAGAATCATTATCATTATTCTAATAATATTGACAATAATTGCGGCAGGAATCGCCGAGAACAAAAGAATTACCCTAAGCCAGTTTGAACGTAAGGTAAAATATGCAATTACCACGCTTAATGTCAACAGTGACATTAATGACCTTAGACCACTGCATGCTTGAACCATCTCCAGAGTGTGTTCGGGTAGATGTATAATATTTCCTTCCCTGAAAATCGGCAACCCTAAAACCATTACAAACCAAACACTTACCTGTGAGACAACGAGCTGCAAAGGTGTTGTCATTGCCGCATAAATCTGATCCGGCACAGGGATCATGAACAACAAAAATAACAGAATAAAAAGGATTTCTCGAAATAATGCGAACCCAAAGAAAAAAAGCACCACACTGACAATGGTGACAATCATTGCCAGAGATACACCTGTCTTGATCTCCGCATAAAATGCAAAGATGTATAAAATCAACGAGATAATCAACAGAACCAGGCCAAAACGTGAAGAGTGCACCGGTAACCTGACCAACTCCTCTCTTTTTTGCCAAAGGGAATAGATTACGATTGGAATAATAAAAAAGCCATGGGAATAATCATCCGATCGATACCAGGTCAACACCAGCCCCTTCCACACGGGGAAGTAAACCAGGATAAAGCTGAGCCCCAAGGCGATCAAAAGAGGCCACTGCATGTCAAAATATTTGGTAGTATGATTTCTCTTAATCGACATTTTCTGAAGACCACTTTTCGATAAACTCTTTACAGGTTAGAAATGAATGTCCGGCATTTCCGTCCATCAGCTTTTTTAACTTATTTTTTGTCCCGCTCAGGTTCACATAATGTCGATAACGAAAGGATGCTTTTACATCATTTACCCGTGGTTGATGCGGATCAATTTCCCATGGATGCATGTAAAACGTATAGCAGCGCTTTTGTTTGAGAATTTTTTTCACACCGGCCCTGTGCAGGAAGGAGGGTAAAAGTCTAAAGTATCCTCCTCCCCCCCACGGGATAATCTTACCGCCAATTCTCAAATTACTCACCGGTATCTCATAAAAAGACGAAGCTAGAGAATAGATAGGAAGATCCTGCTTTTCTTTTCTCAGTAAATTCAATGCCCCGTAACGTCCATGACCTTCATAGGAATTATAACTGGAATCATAGCGATACCCAGCCTCCCGGACTATATCAAGGACATCATCTGTAATGGAAAAACTTGGCGCTCGATAACCAACGACCTCTCCTCCAACAATATCCTCCAGAATCGATTTACTATTAACCAGGTCTCGCCGTAACTCCTCCGGTGTCTGATTATAGCAAAGATGGTGGTTAACCCCATGAGATGCCACCTCATGGCCTCTCTGATGTATTTCACGTATCAATCCTGGACATCGCTCAGCTATCCAGCCAAGAACAAAAAAAGTGGCCTTTACCTGAGTTGGAGCATCGGCCAGAAGATGTAACAGCTCGAGTGTGTTTTTTTCAACACGCAGCTCTCGCGAAGCCCAGGATGAATAGGATATATGTTCCTTAAAATTTTCGACCTGAAACCAATCTTCGACATCAAAAGTGAGGAGAATTGTTTTATTTTCACGAGACTCAGATACCATCAATTCCCCTCAAACTTCTTTAAAAATCCCTACCAATGGAACAATTCCTTCTTCCAGGAGAGGGTGAGCAGGAGGCGATGGTCGTCGTAATCGTCGTTCACCCTGTCAGATTCCTGTTTGATGAAGGTATAATCTATACTTGCTGTATAAAACTCCCAGAAGGTGTAACTGAGACCAGCTCCGGCAATGTAACGGTCTTTATGATATTCTTCCAACAGGACGGCATCTCGGTTACCAGACCTTACCGAAGCCTCTTCTCGATCCTCATAGAGGTAAATGAGACGACCGGACAAAGTGAGGTCCTGCTGCAATTGGTAACCACCGGAAAGACGAGTTTCCCAGGAGTCGACCAGACCTCGCTCATCGGAGCCGGAAAAATTATCTACACTATAGTCTTTTTCAACCAGAAAATTGATATAGCCGTACTCCAGGGCATAATTCATTTCGGCAATCCCGTTGCCGCCCCAGGTGGCATCCTGCCCTTCAGTCTTTTCGTAGGAGGGGCCGGCGCCGAGGACTGTGTACATTCGGGGTGAGATGTCTCTTCGCCAGGTTAAACGCATCTGATGAATGTCGCTGTCATCCTGTAAGGTTTCATCGTATCTGGTGGCGATATAGTCATAACTGAGTGACAATGGGTTGTTGGCAATCGATGCATTAGTCAGCGCGAGCGACAGGTAGTATTCTTTGAGGTCATCCGAGAGCAGATCATCGGTCGGTGGAGCGCCTGCTGCCGTATCAGCCGGTTCATAATCACCAACTACATAGCGCAGATCCAAGGCAGACGACCATATGGCATCGAAGCGGTGTTCATTTCTCAGGCTGGCTGCATACCTGTCATAGTCTTCATCGCCGGCAAAGCCGGTATCATCATTCCTCAGAGCAATATAGTTTGCGCCCAATCGCAATAAACTGTCTTCACGGTAGAAATGATTCGAGAAAAGGTCAGTTGTGTTACGCCAGTAGCGACGCCTGCCACGATCGCTGGAAAGCTGCGGATCTGTTGGCGTCACAACCTCCTCGGGTGGAACTGTCGGATCGTAGAAGATACCGCCTTCCGTGTCTTGATAGTCGCTTCTCAACAGACGATTTGAGATCCCCAACTGCCACTTTTCAGTCATGAAACGATCTGCCGCAACACGTACATTGCTGTCCCAGTCAGTCTCGGAATCGTTCCAATCATATTTGGCGCTCGGAGATGCCTGCAGTTCAAAAGTATCCCTCTCGCTGAGGCTTCGGAAAAGAATCATAGGCGTAACCACGATGCGCTCATAATCATCATCCGTATCATCGCCACTCCGATCGAAGTAATCAAGGCCGACACTCAGGCCACCTGTCAGACTGTTGTCGCGGGGAAATGAGGCTGCGGGGGCTATGAGCAGGAACAAAAGCACCAGAGCACTTATCGATTTTAAGTTATTTATGCCGGACATGTTAATGCCTTGCCTCCAACCTGTTAGTACCTAACAGATTATTTTTTGCCAAAAAACAGGCAAATAATCTATTAGGTACTTATCCAGGCTTCTTTCCCGTTCACCGGGGTTAATGTACGATAACTATGTCATCTGACTTGATAAAAATATTATATTCCAAATTTTTTCCTGCCAGGAAGTCATCGTAATCAAATTTTAGCGTATTCTCTTTGAACAGGTTATTGTCACCGGCGTCTTTTCGAACGACTGTCATTTCGGAATTGGACCATTTATCAAAACCGCCGCATCGTGCGACGACCTGCACAAGATTGATGGGATAATCAAGATAATAAATGCCCGGTTTCATCACCTTCCCCATCACGGTATACCGCTGACTGTTGCTTTGCCCCAGGACAACAGTAACAACCGGGTCGTCATAGACCGAGCCAAAAATCACCTTCAAATAGTCGGCGAGCTGCGTGAGTGTGAAACCTACCGCATCGACATCGCCAACGTGTTTAAGAGAAATTTTTCCGTCATTGCGAACCGTTACTCCGCCAACACCAGAACGAAGACTTTCGCCAGCTTCCGCAGCTCTGGCCGCATCCGGCGTTTCCACAGACATATCCCCTTCACCATAGACCTGGACACCGAGGACATCGCCATATCCGATCACATATTCTTCGGCGCCTTTCACGTCAGATTTCGGTTGGCTTAATATTTCTTGACGAGCACTGGCCCGCAAGTCTTTGGGAACCGGAACATCGGCTGTGGATTGTGCCGCCATTGCACTCTGGCAAAACAACATTATGGCCGTAATGCAGAACAGATATATTGCTTTCTTCGTCATGCCCTTTCCTCCAATTATGCTAAGAATTTTTTATATCTTATAACCCCTGGGTATCGTTTACCGGAGGTAATTGTAACTGCCTTATCAAGAGTATTCTTTTACTAAAAAATCTTCCAGGTGATACATTTCTAAAAACTTATTGCCGCTCAAGTAAATCATATCTGTACTTGTTTGTCACTCCCCAGGACAGGCACGAATGACTTTTTAGTCATAAATTCAAAAATAGTCTCCACCTTGCCAGTTTTCGATAGGAAAAGTATTCTTTTTTATATAAACTAAAGAAATCAGTCTAATCTTTCATAGCCTAAAGGACGCAGTACTCAACTTTCTCAGGTTAACCATTTCCTAGGTTTTACTCATGACTATCACTCGCCTTGCACTCTTCTTCTGCTGTCTTTTCTTACTTTTTAGTGTCTCCGCCTGCTCAGATGCCGACCAGAAAAAAGAAACACACTACACGAAGGCCCTCGACTACGTCAAAAATAACGACGAAAAAGCAGCGATTATAGAACTGAGAAATGCAATTCAGCTCGATGCTAAATTTGCCGATGCGCGCTATCAACTTGGCTTACTTTATCTCAAGGACGGCAACCCCAAAGCCGCCTTTGGCGAACTTCAGCGAGCCGTCTCTCTCGATCCGCAAAATCTCGATGCCGGAGTAAAGGTCGCTGAATTTCATCTCCTCTCCCGCCAAAAAGAAGAGTGCCGCAAATATGTCGAACAGGTTCTGAGCGTGGATCCAGATTATCAGGATGCCTTGGCGCTTCTCGCTAATCTGGAGTTGCTAGAAGGGAATTTTGTGCAGGCGGAACAAGCAATCGACAAGGCCCTTGTCCAGGCACCGGAAAACGACAAATTGCACAATATCAAAGGACGAATTCTCCTCGCCCAGAACAAAGTCGAGGAAGGTGAAAAAGTTTTCCAAAAAGCAATTGAACTCAATCCAGACAATTTTACCAATTATCGAACGATGTTGATGCTCTATGAACAGAACAAAAATGACACTGCCATACAGGAGCTCCTCGATACGATGGTAACCAAATTTCCGGAAAACCCGCAACTGCATCTCCTGCTCGCCGATTTTTATCAGAAAAAAGGGCAGGTTGACAAAGCGGAAAGTGCCATGCTGAAAATTATCGAAATCGAAGATAAATCAATTCCTTTCCGGCTGATGCTGGCGGAATTTTACAAGAAAAATCAGCTTATTGATAAAGCTGAAAAAATTCTGGAAGCGTCCGTTGAAGATTTCCCGAAAGAGCTGCAACTGCAGGTGGCTCTGGCCGAGCTCCGTTTTGATTTACAAAAATTTGACCAGGCACAATCCATGATGGAAGCCATCCTGGCAACAAATCCCGCCAACGGCGGTGCCAATCTGCTCAAGGCTCGTTTTCTTATTCGTGAAGGAAAAGATAAAGAAGCGCTTCAGCTCATTACCCCGCTTACCACCGATTACCCCAAGTGGGCGGATCCTTTTTATTACTCTGCCCTCACCCAGCTCAGACTAGGGAACACCGAGCTGGCGCAGAAGTCCATTGAGACGGCCCTGCAAAATGATGCGAAAAACGACCGTTCCCATACGCTGGCAGCCCAAATCCACCTGATCCGCGGTGACAGCACCGCAGCCGGCAGGGAGGCGACGCTGGCCCTGCGCATCAATGGCCGCAACGCGGCTGCGGTAAAAATCCTGGCCAAAGCGTTGATCCAGGCGAAAGAATATGACAAAGCAATAGAATTTATTGGCAAATTAAACCAACAGGCCGTTGCCGCCGATGTTGATCTCCTGGGCAGCCTCGGTCTGGCCTATCTTGGGCAGGATAACAAAGAAAAGGCCAGGGAAACCTTTGCTCAACTGCTGCAGCTGGCTCCGGATAATTCCAAGGCGCTGGCCTTTCTCACCGCGCTGACTGTCGGCAATGACATCCCCCAGGGCATCGATTTTGTCCAGAAGCAGATCGCTGTTAGTGAAACCGCAGGGCATTATCTTTTACTGGGCGACCTTTTGACCAAAAATAAACAAATTGCCGAGGCCCTCCAGGCCTACCAGAAGGTCCAGGAGCTGGCCCCCGATAACCCACAGGGATATGTCCTGAGCGCACGTCTTTTAAACTACCAGGGGAAGATCGACGAGACAATCGCCCAATACGAAGAATTGCTGCAGAAAAATCCCGATTCCATTGCCGGACTCATGGGCATGGCTGCCGCCTATGAGGTGCAGGACAGGCGGGACGAGGCAAAGGCAAATTATGCCCGGGCGCTGCAAATCCAGCCAAATCTCCCAGCTGCCTCGAATAACCTGGCCTGGCTGCTGGCCTCGGAGGAAGGCTCCGATCTTGGCGAAGCCTTGCGGTTGGCAATGCAGGCAAAACAGGCGCTTCCCGACCAGCCGCATATTGCTGACACCCTTGGCTGGGTGCATTATAAACGCAAGTCGTACGCTCTAGCCATCTCCCAGTTCAAGCAGGCTCTGGACCATCGCCCCGATGATCCGATTATTCACTACCACCTGGCCCTGGCTCTTTATGGCAACGGTGACAAGCAGGAGGCTATTGCTTCGCTTGAAAAGGCTTTAGCTGGAGAGAATAAATTTGCTGAACGTGGCGAGGCTGAAGTTTTACTGCAGGAGTGGAAAAAGGGTTGATATGGTACTGGTCCCTATGCTCCGGCGTGGAGCACCCCTCGGCGACTGCATCAGTTCTGGTGCCCATGCTCCGGCGTGGAGCACCCCTCGGCGACTGTATTAGTTCTGGTGCCC
>NZ_BAAHYZ010000042.1:0-18199 GCF_054657295.1 Desulfocastanea catecholica | reverse complement strand
AGTGAGATGTGAAATGGCTCTTTGGAGTCAGTTTGCAACAGCGAGCCCAGAAACACCTTCGACTGCTGTTTAAAAGTAAAGAGATGTTCACTGGCAGGATTAAGCGTTTGTGGACAAGTCCAAATTAAGACTATTCCTGACATGGTAGACCTGTCTATGGTCATGGAAATTGAGAAAATTACATATTTTTTGCCGCATTTTTTGGCAAGACTTCATAAATTTAACTAAATATCTGCCATTTGAGGCGATTATTAATAGTAAAACGAGCCGTGGCAAAGGATAGTAAAGGTATAAAAAAGGTATATTTACAATTGTTTCTTTTTTTTATTGTAATATATTGTTCTTATGAAATTTCAATTCGACATAAATAAAAGTGAGTCCAACAAAGGAAAGCGTGGGATCGATTTCGTAGAGGCCCAAGCCCTTTGGAACGATCCTGATTTGCTTGAAATCCCGGCAAAGAAATTGGAAGACGAAAAAAGATATCTTTTGATAGGTAAGATAGGACAAAAGCACTGGTCAGCAGTAATCACCTATCGAAATGATACAGTAAGAATAATTTCTGTCAGACGTTCAAGAGGCAAGGAGGTTGATTATTATGAAAGCTAAACAATTTGATGAAAAGTTTGAATTAGGTAAGGACTTGACCGACGATCTCGATTTCTCAAAAGCACGAAGAGTGAACCAAGAAGCTAAGAGAGTGAATATTGATTTTCCTACATGGGTAGTAAAGGATCTTGATAAGCATTCAAAAAGACTTGGTATAACTCGTCAGGCTCTTGTGAAGGTTTGGATAGCTGAGAAGCTTAAAGAGTCTGCTTTACCTTGATCAAAATAGAGAGTTTACACTCGATTGATAGCTTGCTCTTGTTAAAGATTTGCATTGCCAACGCAAAGCGATTCGTAGAATCGTCTGGTTAAGACTGATAGACATGGTAGACCTGTCTATGGTCATGGAATTGCACAGAAATGGAGCAACTGCAAAGAATAGATTACCAGAGAATTTCGAAATGGTGAGAATGCGTGCCG
The DNA here is from genome assembly GCF_054657295.1 of Desulfocastanea catecholica. Taxonomy (NCBI): domain Bacteria; kingdom Pseudomonadati; phylum Thermodesulfobacteriota; class Desulfobulbia; order Desulfobulbales; family Desulfobulbaceae; genus Desulfocastanea; species Desulfocastanea catecholica. The sequence goes on along the minus strand of NZ_BAAHYZ010000042.1, from coordinate 17,170 downwards.
TTAGCCATGATAAATACGGTCTCGATCATGCAACGGTTTGGCCACTAAGCGCACTCCTAAAGCGGCACAGACACGGTTAATGGTTTCGAAGCGGGGGTGAGCTTTGGGCCGGAGTGCCTTGTAAAGTGCCTCCCTGGTAATCCCTGCAGCCTTGGCGACCTCGCTCATACCACGGGCGCGAGCGGCAACGCCGAGGGCGTGGGCAAGTTCGGAGGCATCTCCATCTTCAATGACCATGGTCAGATAGACAGCGATATCTTCTTCAGTGTTCAGGTGGCTAGCCATGTCGAATTCGGGCAATGTGGATATATGAATTTTTTTCTCGTCCATGGCTTACTCCTCGATAGTTGCAGCAAGTGCTGTGGCTTTTTTGATGTCAGCGGATTGACTGGATTTGTCTCCGCCACCATGCATCACAATCAATGTTTTCTCCCGCTGCAGGAAATACATCCGCCAGCCGGAACCGAAATGCTCACGCATTTCGTAAAGACCGCTTCCGATCGACTTCACGTCGCCAAGATTGCCTTGTTGAGCCTTGTCCGGCCTTCTGGCTAGGCGGAGGCGGGTGATATTATCCTTCAAGCCGGCAAGCCAACTCTCGAAAGCAGGAGTGAGTTTGATCGTGTACATTTTCATGTTGTAATCGTTCGATTACAGATAGCAAGGAAATTTTCACGGTTTCTCTGTTGAGGCTGGTATTTTCACACATAGCCCAAAAAAATTGGAATTCTGTACCCCTACATCTAATGCCCCAAAAAGTCAGAGTTAGCAATGCCAAGTGTGTAATCAGCGGGCCATCTTTTATGGTTTCAGGGCTCTCCTTTGTACGGGTGATGGTGGGTCTTTTCCATGAGGCCGACTCAAATCAGGATCCGCTCGACCTCATCGAGGGAAATCTGATCATCCCGGCGGTCATAGAGGCCTGTAGTGCGAGATGATTCGTGATTGGCCATTTGCTGGGCTACCTCGAGCTTGCCACCGTTCCTTAAATATTCCGTAATTCCTGTAGCGCGAAAGCTGTGACAACAGACCTTCGTGCGCACACCGGCGTCTTCGGCGCGCCGGCCGATCATGCGATACACATCCGGTTGCGTCATGGGCCTATCGGAAAGCTGACCTGTGCGGCCGCGGGCTGTACGAAAGAGAAAGCCCTTGGTGTCCGCAGCGATACCGGCTCCTTCCAGATACGCTTCGATGTACTCCTCGAGGTTGTGGTGACAGGGCATCTCGTGACGCTTGCCGCCTTTTTCATGCAGGCGTACCCAGATGCGGCGACCCTGCACATAGACATCCTGGACCCGCATTTTGATGACGGCCCCCACACGCGCAAAGGTATAGACCATGATCCCGACAAGCGCTCGGTCGCGCAGGCCCAGAGGTGAGTCTACACCAATTGAGTCGATCAGTTCGCGGGTCTCTTCGGCTGAAAGCACCGAAGTCTTGCCTTTTTTAACAACATGTTTCGGTCCCTTGACCGAATGTGCCGGGTTTGTCGGGATGACCTGACCAACCACCAGCCAGTCAAAGAGTATCCGGATCGCCGCAAGCTGCAGCTTGACCGAGGGCGTGGCGATAATTGACCGCAGTCCTTCGATGTAGGCGGCGACATGTATGGGCCGGACTTGGCCGAGTTCATCAATCCCGTGCTCAACACACCAGGTGGCGAAGGCCCCGGTTGCCCGCATGTATGCTTTTCGTGTATTGGCGTTACTGATCTGCGCGGTGAAGAACTCGACGACCCGTTCAGCCGTCTTCGCATCGGGTGCAAAAAGCACCGGCAACACCCCCGCCGTTTTCTTTCCGGCGATCATTAATTCATGTGCCATACCTTTCCCTCCCGGTTAGCCAATTATTATGTATGATTATGTATGATAACGTCCTTTACCATACATGAAAACAAGCTGAAATTCATCGCCAAAATCCATGCGAGTTTGGACCAACCTGGAGGATAAATCATAACCTTAGGTTTTCGTTCAAATGCCGCCGCTGGTCCTAGGCGCGCGATGCATTCTTCCTACCGACTGTTCTATCTTTCAAGATTGCGTTGTGGAATTTACCCTCCGGAACCGCACAACAGTTCCGGAAGGTGCATACCCCACGCAGCAAAATCTGTTGGTATGGTGACTGTCGTTTTTAGCTAGGTGCGCGATGCCCTTCCTTCGGGCGGTTATAGCCCACAAAAGCTGTAAGAGGGGAAAGGCAACGCTGCATTGACTGATAAAGTGGTAAGCAAATGTGCTTGCTGGATGGGCTGCAGGATAAGTCTTTAGAAAGCTTATAAATAAATTGTAACGATATAATTATCACATTAAATTGAATTTAATGTGATAATAAAATATTAATTTATATTTTAAAAAATACGAGAAATGTTAACTTTGAGATCTGAGTAAGCTGTCAATCGCAACACCAGCCGATCTGTGCGGTCACAAAGATTCTCTGATTGTATTTTCTGTGCAAAACCTCAATCCGATACTTACGGAAACTATGTCTTAAATTGGTATTGTCCCCAGGTTTTTGATAAGATTGTCAAATTCAACGCTAAATGGGTATTTTTAACTATTTACATCAAAGGGCAGATAAGGTTTAGTGTTCAACCTTAATATAGCGGTCAAGGCAAGCAATGCTATTGGTAAATCAAGTCTGTTAACGGGTGCTAGTCTAGTAACGCGCAAGTCATGTGCCAAAGGAGAACCCCGCAACCCACCCACACCCTGTCCGCCTGTTCCGCCCATGCCGATCAACGGATGCTTGTCGGCTGGGTGCATGCCATGCCCGGGCCATTGAAGGAAATCCGCTTGGTGCATGGCGAAAACGAGGCCCGCCGGGCGCTTACTCTGGCATTGGCTTAATAGGGGACATGATTCCATTAAAGCTTTATCAATTGGATGTCCCCAGACTAAGCAGTGAAGAGTTATGGATTGCGTTTTCCTTTTCACCCATTAAAGTCTGTCGTTGGAAATTTTATTCCAGTTTGGGCTGCTATATCCGTCTATCCTGGGTCTTTGAATTATGAATATATATTATGTCAACTCTCTTTAAGTTAAATCAAATTAAGTCATGCCTTAAGCTAGTGAAGGGAAAAGGACTAACCGGGGAGATATCGAGAGGTGGCTTAGGTTCAGTTATCATTAAAGTAGCCAATATTGCATTAGGATTTTTTGTATCCATTGTGTTGTCGCGCACTCTTGGCGTCGAGGGGTATGGGATCTATTCCTTTGCGTTTGCGGCTGTCTCAGTTCTTGTTATTCCTGTCCACTTTGGTCTTCCAACGTTAGTTATCAGAGAAACAGCTAAGGCGGAGGCCAGTAGGAATTGGGCCAAGATGCGTGGAATGTGGGTCTGGGCAACTTTTATTGTATGCTCAATGTCTGGGTTAATCATAATTATTACGCTTTTAATCATCCCTCTTTGGGGAAATACGAGTTTGCAAAATGAAACGTTGCTCTGGGGGACTATCTTAGTCTTCTTGTTGGCTTTAGGCGCTTTACGCGGTGCCTCTCTAAGAGGGTTACGTTTTGTTGTTCTAGGGCAATTGCCAGAAACTGTACTACGTCCTTTTTTCTTTATAGTGCTACTGTTAGTTAGTTATCATTTTGTAATGACAGGTAGTAATTTTTCTCCCATCACGGCAATGCAGTGTCATGTAATAGCGGCAGGTGCATCATTTGTAATAGGAGCCTGGTTACTGTATAGTAAATGCCCGTTAGAGATAAAGAAACATTGTAGAGCGGAGTATGACACAAAAATCTGGTTTTTTGCCGCATGGCCTTTAGCCCTAGCCGCTGCAGTACGAATGATATTGAATTATACAGATATAATGATGATAGGTTTTCTGTTGCATTCAACAGATGTGGCTTTGTACAGGATTGCGATGCAAGGAGCTCTTCTTGCCACAATTGGTTTACAAATAATTACCATGTTCATTTTACCATACATTTCAAGGTTACATGCTCAAGATGATTTTGGCAAAATTCAACAATTAGCCTATTACTGTGCATGGTGTGCTTTTATCTTTGCTTTTATCGTATTAATGTTTTTTTTCTTCTGGGGGGAGGAAGCTATTATATTTGTCTTTGGAATTGATTACATATCGGCCTTTACTCCACTTTTAATCTTAGTTATAGGATATTTGGTAAATGCTGCTTTCGGGACAGTTGGGGTGCTGTTAAGCATGTGTGGTTGTGAAAAGCAAATATCAATAAATCTAACCTGTGCTCTTGTAGTAAATGTACTATTAAATTCATTGCTTATTCCATTATTTGGTATAAATGGAGCAGCATTCGCTACAGTATTATCTTTGGTGCTTTCTGGAGGAATGTTGTGGCTCGTAGCTTGGAATAGGCTAGGTATAAACAGTTCAATTATTAGGAAGGGGCCGTATCATAAAGATAAGCAAAAGGTTATTGTATGACCGCAGTTAAAAACAATAAGAATATAGGTTTTAGTCGAGCTATTGTATATTATGCACACTTAGCTCTTGTGCTAGCTGCAATCCTTCCTTTATCAGCTACAATAGTAGGTGTAAGGATATATACTGCTTATGTTGTATTTTTTCCTGTGGCTATATTAGCAGTATGTACATGGTTTATGTTTCCTGTGAAAATATTATTCAGGAAAGAAGAATATACTTTTGTTTTGGCACAATTACTCATTTTTGCAAGTTCCTTTTTTAGTGTATCTGTCTTTAATGCATTAAGCCATTCATTAATATCTATTTATGTACTCGGTCTATACTTAACCATAAAATATTCATTTAAATTAAGTCTACTTGACAGGATGGATCTGGTAAAATGGGCTTTTATAATATTTCCATTTCTTACTGTAATCGCAATTATGCAAATAGTAACAGATTCAAGCGTCGGTGTAATCGCTAATTATTTTGGTTCTAACAGCCAAGAAGGAACAAGTGGTGGATTGTATAGAGCAGTAAGGGTAAGCGGGACTTTTGGAAGTGCGAATGTTTTTGCTTTAGTTTACATAATTTATGGCACAATACTCAACTCTTTTTGTCTCTTTTCGAACCATTCTCGCATCAAATCATCCCTTCTCATTACCATTATTATGTTTTCGGTGGTATTTTTCACTCTGTCAAGAGGAGGTCTCGCAACTTTAATAATTATGCAAATTTGTACATACCTATACTGGTTTTTAAATTTTAAACAAAGATCGAAAAGATATCGAGCGTCATTTATCCTATCTTCAACGGTTGTGTTGTTGCTTTTGTTAGTTGGATACTCATTTGTTGAAAAAAGTGTGTTGTCAGGAAGTGAAAGATTTATAACAATCGATGACTACAGTAGTACAAGTAAAGTTGAAATGGCTGCTGCTGCACTGCAGTTACTTCAAGAACCATCTGTGTTACTTTTTGGTGTAGGAACTAATCAATTTTTTCCTGGTCTATCTCACTATGGTATTCGTATAAAATATAAAAGCTGGTTGTCGCCTTATGAATTAAATTCGACAATTCATAATTGGCCTTTACAAATAGCGAGTGAAAACGGAATACTAGTTTTGATTTTATATGTTTATTCGTTGTTTAAAACATTTGGTAGAGCCTTTACAATTAAAAGAGTTTCACAAAACTGGTTTCCACGGATACTCGCTATAATTCTTTTATCTTTGTTTATTGCTGGCCTTCAAGTTGATACGAGTGGCACCACAATGATGTTACTCACACCAATAGTAATAATGCTTGCCTGGATTCAAAATGAATACGATGAATATAAATAACTGCGACATCGATTCTCAGCCAAAAGAGTGGGTTATCTTTGTAATAAATCACTTGAAAGATCGAAAAAGCCGAAATAGCTACCAGAGGATAGTGGCACTTTCACAGAAATATAGAGTTGTAGTAGTGACAAATAACCAGTTACCGCAAGATCTTGAAGTGCTTGTGTCGAGAGTATGTGTAGAATTAAAAAAATCACAAATGGTGTTAACTGCGGTAAACATAGCTAGACAGCTAATACGTGAAGATAAAAAAGTTTACGTTCATACTGAATACTCACCCAACTCAGCACTCGTCGGCTATTTATGTAAAAAAAGAACCGGTTGTAAATGGGTGTACGATTTATACGACCATCCTTCCGTGGGATGGATAGGGCTTAAGGGACCCTCTCTTTGGTTTAGGCAGACTTTTTGGTGGTTTTTCTCTATTTGGATATTAGCAAAAGCAGATGCCTGGATTATAGCAATGCATCCAGCGATATTAGGTTGTTTTCCACCAGCACCTGTCAATTGCCAGATAATATTCATTAGAGCTGGTTATATTAATGTCAGTAATAATATTGGTTCTATCAGTGAAAAAAATCGCAGTAGCAATGTCGTAAAAATTGCCTACGCAGGACCGATAATGCGGCAAAGAGGTCTTTATTTATTAAAGGAATGGGCTGAGTCTTATGATGGGTCATTTGTAGAATTGCATCTTATTGGGCCGTGTGTTGGTGCTTCCTCCGTAATATTACTAAATGAACTTAGCCTGAGTTGCGATAAAAAAGCAAATATTTCGCTAAAAGTGTGGGGCGAATTGCCACATTCTAAAACCCTGGAAATTCTTAAAGATGCAAATATAGGCATATGCCCTTTGGACACAACAGTGCTAAATTACAAATATGCTTTCCCTGTGAAAGTGATAGAGTATATGAGTTTGGGTTTGATTGTCGTAGCGACAGAAAGCCATGGTACAAGGGAGTTAATAGTGGATGGTGAAAATGGAATAACAGCTCGAGATGGGTGCGATGGTTTCAATAAGGCCTTGAATAAAGCTATTGCTGTTTATAAAAACCATGCAATTAGTGAGTTAATGCGGAAAGCATGCAGAAAAACAGTTGCGGAACATAGTTGGCACAACGTAAACAAAAATCTTTTATATAGTATAAAAAGAGTTTTAAGATATTAACCAAAATATAAGGTTACACATCGCATATGCTATGAGTACAATGAATTCTATAAATCATTCTATAAATAAAAAAAAACTTTGCTTAATATTAACTTATTATGTAATGATTATATCATTACTATTCGTTAATGATGTTTTTAGCGAAGAACCTAAACTGTACGTTTCATTTGCATATAGTAAAAATATTGAAAATTTTATAATCACAAAAGGATTTACCTTTATACCAGTAATTTATCCAAGGAATATTGATGCTAATAATGACGGAAAATTAGACCAAGAAATCTTCCTGAATTATATACAATCAACACTCAATAATTATGATGGACCTGTTGTTCTTGACTGGGAAGGTGAGGCTTGCAACTCACTGCTAAATTATTCTCAATCAAGTGAGAAATATGAGCAGGCCATACTTGAATTTTTAAAACCAATTGAAATTATAAAAAAAACCCTCACCCATGAAATATTGATTGGCTATTACGGGCTACCCTCAAAAAAAAATTCTCTCTTACACAAAACAATAGAAGAAACAAAGAGACTGGCAAACATCTATGAAGACATAGATATATTCTACCCCTCTCTTTATCTAAACAACGACTACTTATTTGCAGATAAATCTATCGAAATTATAAAAAAACATCTTTATAATACGCTAGAAATTGGTTGTGGGAATAAAAATATCTATGTCTTTATTACCCATAGATGGCACCCGAACAGTAGATTTTCACCAAACAAACTTGTTCCTTTGTCTATTTTTGAAAAATATATAAAAATGATTAGCCAAACAAATTATGATGGCTGTCATATAGATGGTTTAATATGGTGGGGTGCAGATGAATATTGGTATAATAAAGGGAAAAAAGAAATAGTCGTTGATCTGGATCGGTACCCTACAATGCATGAGTTCAATTCAATAATTATTGATAATTATGCAAACGTTATTTTGCAATATTTTCCAACAAAGCTAATGAGTATTAAATAGTCAATGAACTTAAAAAATGAAAATGATTCAATATTGTGGTTTAAATTTAATGGATTATTAAGGTATGCTCTAGCGCACACTGCTACAAAATTATTTCCTCTCTATATTCTCAATGAATACCCCAAGTCGGGTGCCAGTTGGATCGGGGAAATGCTAAGTGATGCTCTTGAAATTCCATTTCCCAGAAATCGTTTGCCTGTGTTCAGCTCTAGCATTTTACATGGACATATGATGCATAACTGGAATATGCATAATGTAATAATCGTTTGGCGAGATGGGCGAGATGTCCTTATTTCCCAATACTTCCATTTTTTGTTCGAAAATGAAAAAGGTAATCGGAAACTTGTTGAAAAATGTAGAACTGATTTGCAATTCAATAACTATGAAGATATTAAAACCAATTTGCCGAGATTCATGGAATATGTTTATGTACAAAAAAAATATCCTCGATTTTCATGGATAGATTTCAGCAAAAAATGGGCAAATTGTGATAATTGTACACATGTAAAATATGAGGATATGCGCGTTCGACCGGTGGATGAGTTAACAAGAATAGTACATAGCCTGTCAGGGATAATACTTGATAAAAAACATGTAGAGGACATTATTTACAATCATTCATTCGAAAAAATTTCTGGGCGAAAGGTCGGTGAAGAAAACACTCACTCATTTTTACGTAAAGGTATAGTTGGAGATTGGAAGAATTATTTCAGCTTGGTAGCAAAAGAATTATTTCTCGACTATGCAGGTGATGTTTTAATACAATTGGGCTACGAAAAAGATTCCCAATGGGTTCAAGACGAAAATTAAACCTACAGAAATTGATCCTACATGCTGCAAGTGGCCAACATAATAGAAGAAGGGAAGTATGGGGGGCCACAAGTATATATTGTGCTGCTAGCAAGTGCATTGTCAGGTCAAATTCAAACCACAGTAGTTATGCCGAACGAAAATTCATCTGATTTTCAAAAAAAGTGCGATCATTTCTGTGTTCCATATGAGACTTTTTCCATAACCAGGATAACAAAAGAATGGCAAGTTGCCTTGCGTTATCTCCTTTTCACACCTGCAGAGACTGGGCGACTTGTACATTTTTTTAAAGCCGTTAATTTTGACATTATTTACGTCTGTGGTGGTAGTTGGCAGTATAAAGGCGTGGTTGCAGGTAGACTAGCTGGGAAAAAGGTTATTTGGCATCTTAATGATACGTCCATGCCATATCTATTTCGGTTATTATTTTCCTTTTTCAGCCGCTTTGTCGATGGGTATATCTATGCTTCAGAACGATCTAAACAATATTATGGTTCTTTTAGAAAGAAAGAAAAACAAGAATTTGTGATTCCTGCACCGGTTGATGTCAGCCTATTTGATTCAACTCATTCATTTGAAGGCGATGAAGAGTTGATCAACCACTGGAACGGCAAAACCGTCATTGGTACTGTTGCTAACGTTAACCCAATTAAAGGGATTGACTTGTTCATTCGGTCGGCATCTCTTTTAAATAAAGAACAGAGAGAAAAACTGGTTTTTGTTATCATTGGTGCAACATATCCTAGGCAGAAACCATATTTAAAACGTTTACAAAAGCTATGTGATGAACTGTCTGTCAATAACATTGAATTTGTTGGTCAACGGACAGATATCCGTCCCTTACTGAAGCGGTTTGACGTATATGTGTGTAGTTCCCTGGCTGAATCATCCCCTATCTCTGTTTGGGAGGCCATGGCAATGGGTAAGCCAGTAGTATCGACCAATGTGGGTGATGTACCATTGTATGTTAAAAACGGACACAATGGTTCTATTGTTGATGTTGGCGACATAAAAGCCATGGCAGAACAGATTTCAATGCTTGTCAATAATGTTCAACTTCGTGAAAAATATGGCCATAAAGCACGAAAAATTGCTGTACAGGAGCTTGATGTTAGTAAATGCGCAGAACGCCACTTAGCAGCATATAAACTAATTGCTGGTAAAAATTATTAATAAACTGCTACCTATTTAAAGGTTTCTTCGCCACTATGATTACTGCAACATCTAAATTGTTTGAGCATTCACCATGTGTCTGCTGCGGACAACAAAATCATCTTATTAGATATCCAATAGACCAGGAATATGCGTCTAATATATCAGGCATTGATATAAAAGAGGTGAAAATTGGTATTACAGAATGTAGTCATTGTGGTCACTTGTACATACAACCTGTACCTCAAACAACCTTTTTATCGGGCTTTTATGCAGGCTATATGTCGAAAGCAAAGAGTGGTTTCTACAAAGAACGCTCTGCTAATATAGAAATACCAGAAAAGTTTTGTAAAAAATACACTCATTGGTTACTTAAACTTCGAGAAATTGATATCAATTTGCACAGCGTATTAGATGTTGGCGCAGGTCTGGGAATGTTTTTAAGGTTGGCAAAAAGACATGGATTCGAAGTTCTGGGGGTGGAACCAAATAAAGAGGCAGCACTAGCACTAAAAGAAAAGTATGGTATATCAGTAATCAACAGTTTATTTGAGGATGTTGAAACAGATCAACGTGTAGACGTCATAACCATGTGGGATCTCCTTGAACATCTCGCTGATCCAGCTAAAGCACTATTAAAAGCACACGATTTGCTGAATCCAAACGGCATACTCATTTTGGAGATACCCGCAAGAGATAGCCTGCTACATGATCTATCAAAATTTTTATATCGTTTCTCAGTTGGTAGAATCCGCAGACCATTATACATTGTCTGCGGAGTACATCATCTGCACTATTTTTCAGAAAAACATATATGTAATTTATTGCGTGAAAGTGGTTATGAAATAGAAAAGTTATTTAGAGGGGAGACTGACCTGCACGCACTCTACCGTGGTAAAAGGGGTAAACGCAGTCTGCAAGCTATTGTATTTAATATTACCCTAAGTGTAATTTTTTGGTTGGCAAAAGTGGTTGGCCGTCAGAATAAACTCGTCATTTTTGCCAAAAAAATATCTTCACAGTAGAAAATCGGACATCAATGTAAACAAGACATCTTGACTCTTGACTACATTTTTACCAATTCCCCTGATAATGCTTAGCTGGATACCCTACCGCTCTTCGACTGTTCCTGACGCACTGACAATGTGGGGCAAAATATTTTCTCCTCACAATTATAAGTGGCTTGATATGCCTGAAAACATTTATCTTGTGTCTACGGCTGTCCTGATAGCTGTCCTAGCTACCTATTATGTTAGGAAGGAATATGCCGCCTGGAATAAGAGAAGTCATTGCTATTGCATTCGACTGCTGTGGAATCTGCTGGGTTCACTTTCATTATCGGCCTTGTTTTCGTGTTTCTACGTCCCATTCAACAATTTATCTACTTCCAGTTTTAAAAAAAAGATGCTCAAGCTATGCCGAAATTATGCGCTACCTGTCTTCGTTCTTGATCATCGTTCATTAATTTCAGTTTGAAGTTTAGCACCCTAATTTTTTTTTGGAGAGGACAATGTATATTCTTGGTATCAATGCCTATCATGGTGATTCTTCAGCCTGTCTCATTAAAAATGACCAACTACTAGCAGCGGTTGAAGAAGAACGTTTTCGACGCACAAAACACTGGGCCGGTTTTCCTTCGCAGTCTATTGACTACTGCCTCAAAGTGGCTGGCATCTCTTTAGAACAAGTCGATTACATTGCCATAAACAGTGATTCCAAGGCAAATTTGTTAAAAAAAATTGGTTACACGCTGAAAAACAAGCCCAATTTCGGCTTCATTCTTGATCGAATTAAAAATAGAAAACAGCGTGGTGATATTGCCGGAGAACTGGCCAAATATTTTCCAGATGATCGCTTCAACGGTAAAGTGGTACCGGTTGAACATCATTTGGCCCATCTTGTTTCTGCACATACGGTTTCACCGTTCAAAGAATCGGTTGTTATATCGGTTGATGGGTTTGGTGATTTTTCCAGTGCTGCCTGGGGCATTGGTCAGGGCAGTAAGATAGACATCTCTAATAGAGTCTATTTCCCTCACTCCCTCGGTATTTTCTATTCCGCAATGACTCAATATATTGGTTTTCCTCACTACGGTGACGAATATAAGGTCATGGGACTGGCACCCTATGGCAAGCCAACTTACCTAGAGCAAATGCGTGAGGTTGTAAAATTATATGGAGATGGGAGCTTTCAGCTTAATCTCCGTTTTTTCTGTCATCACAAGCAGGGCGTAGAATACGAATGGGCTGGTGGATCACCAATTGTTGGTCAACTATTCACAAATGAACTTGAAAAGCTTCTTGGTTTTCCTGTACGGAAACGGGACCAACCAATGGAAGATTGTCATTGGAACTTGGCGCATTCAGTTCAAGCCATGTATGAGGAGGCATTTTTTAATCTTCTTGAAGCTGCACACAAGAAATTCAACATCGACACGCTCACTCTGGCTGGTGGTTGTGCCATGAACTCTGTAGCCAATGGCAAGGTGTATCGCAAGTCTCCATTTAAAGAGATGTATATTCAATCTGCTGCCGGTGATGCAGGTGGTGCCATTGGTGCAGCCTTTACTGTGTGGCATGATGTAAACAAGGATGCTAAACGTGAATTCGTCATGGATCATGCCTATCTCGGGCCAGAATTCAACACTGCTGAAATTCAGGCCGTCCTTGATACAAGGGCCGATGAAATCAAATCTGAAAAGTGTTGTATCGAAAAGATTACAGATGAAGATAGCCTCTGTAAACAAACTGCATTGGCCATTACTGAAGGTAAGGTCATCGGCTGGTTTCAAGGTAGAATGGAATGGGGGCCAAGAGCACTTGGCAACCGTTCTATTGTCTGTGATCCCCGTCGGGCTGATATGAAAGACCTCTTGAATTTGAAAATTAAGCGGCGTGAATCATTCAGGCCTTTTGCTCCATCAATCCTTAGGGAGGAAGTACTCAACTGGTTTGAAGAGGAAGATGATGTACCTTTTATGATGCAGGTTTTTCAGATTAGAGAAGAAAAACGTAAAAAGATACCAGCTGTTACCCATGTTGATGGTTCGGGCCGCCTGCAGACGGTACACCAAAACACTAACCCTCGATATCATAAACTTATCAGCAGATTTAACGATATCACAGGGGTGCCTATTGTCTTAAACACTTCTTTTAATGAAAACGAGCCGGTTGTCTGTAGACCTGAAGAGGCGTTGGACTGCTTTTTAAGGACAAAAATGGATGTGCTGGTGCTGGGGGATTTTTTTATAACAAGAGTGTAGGATGTATAGCTCCTACCTTGTTTTGAATAGCGATTATGCCAAATATTTCAATAGGCCACAAGCATCGGGTCGGACCAAGATAACTATTTAATAAACGTTGCTCTGTGATGTTTTGTGGACTGTGGGTGACCTTAGAAGGTCATTTTGATGGCCCAAACGGCAGGTTTAAGGAATAAACGGATTTGGGCAGTGACAATCGACATCATCACACCGGTTTTCAACGGCGCCGCCACCATAGGTGGATGTCTGCAAAGTATTGACACAGGCAAACCTTCAAGAACGTTGAGCATATATCGTCATTGACGCGGCTTCAACTGATGATACTTTGGCGGTATTGGCGACGTTTCCGGCTGGTCATCGGGGGGTTTTGTCGGAGCCGGACAAGGGTATCTATGATGGGATGAACAAAGGTCTGCTGCTTGCATTGATTTCGGAGATACAGCGAGTTACAACAGATGGAAATGATGATAAAACTATCTACCGCATACGACGTAAAGATCATTTTCTCGGGCAATGAATTAAACGGAGCAGTGGTTATCCAACCTGGTTCGGGCGGTTGTTGAAGATTGGGGCCGTTAGGGTTGAAAGGGCGGCCATTACTGATGTTTTTGGCGATGTATTTTGTAAAAGGCGGATTCCTTGATGGTAGAGCAGGGTTCATTTTCTGTGTTCTGCGCTCAATCTATGAATTTCTTATCAACTGTAAAGTTAGAGAGATGCGTTTACGCGCGCAAGCCCTTCCTTTGTAGTTATAATCTCATTTAAATAATAACACATGACACAGATATCTCTCATAACAGCGACGTACAATGCTGCAGTAACCCTTGATCACTGTTTGCAGAGTGTAGCAAGTCAAACAGTTACACCTGAACATCTCATTATCGATGGTTGTTCAACAGACGAAACTTTGATGGTAGCAGGGAACCATTCCGGGCATTTGCTACAGGTTGTTTCTGAGCCGGATAATGGTATCTATGATGCCATGAACAAAGGAATTCAAAAAGCTAATGGGGATGTTGTCGGCATTCTGAACGCCGATGATTTCTATGCTTCACCGGAGGTCTTGGAGGACGTAACGAAAGCTTTTCAAGATCCCTCTGTGGATGCCTGCTATGGGGATTTATGCTATGTGAATTATGATGATACTGCTAAAATTGTACGCTATTGGCAGGCCGATGGGTTTGATAACCGGAAGTTTTATTGGGGCTGGATGCCGCCGCATCCAACCTTTTTCGTCAGAAAAGCTGCATATGAGAGATTTGGCGCCTTCAATCTCGATTTAGGAACTGCCGCGGATTATGAGCTGATGCTCCGATTTTTGGTCCGGCATCATTTGCATGCAGTCTACATTCCGAAGGTGTTGGTTAAAATGCGCACCGGTGGTGTAAGCAATGCTGCGCTGAAAAACCGCCTTCGTGCGAACCGTATGGATAGAAAGGCCTGGTTAGTAAATGAGTTGCGTCCTTATCCATGGACACTTACTATGAAGCCTTTACGAAAAATCGGGCAGTGGTTTTCTAAAGCACCGGATTCCGGATCGAGCCCGGGATGACGGTTGTGGATATGGATTCCGGGTCAAGCCCGGAATGATGGAGGTGAGGTCGGATGACGTTGGTGGAACGAATACACCTCGCCTCGCGACAAAACCACGACCTGTTCCTCCCCCACACTTGTGCAACCGGCCACACCCGTTTCAGTTGTCTATCCCTATTTTGCTGGTGTTTTATTTATCCTTTCTTCGACCAAAGCCAGGGATTTAACGATTTCGGCCTTTTCAACCAACAAAACAGCAATCTTTTTTTCCAGATCCGTAATTGTTTTTCTGAGCTCCTGGATCACTTGTTTTTGTTCTGTGACTGTCTCTCGAGTTTCCTTTTTAAGTTCGGCCAGGCTGGCCCGGGTTTCAGCCAGGATCTCGGCTTGATCTTGGTTTTTCTGTTCTGCTACAGCTGCGGCTTTTTCTGCGGCCACCTTCTCTTTCTGTGCGGGGGGTCAAATGGGGTCAGGCTTCGAAGATATCAAGTTTGATGAGGCGGTTGAAAATAGCCGGGAAGCCGATGAGAACGTGCTGCAGGATGTCTGTGATGCGTTTGCAGAAGGGGAGATCCAGCTATATTCCCCGCGTGTTGGTGCATATGCGTAATTGCGGGGCGAGTAATGTCACGCTTGCGCGCCGGATGGAAGCAAACAGAATGGACCGAAAGGCCTGGACGGTGAATGGTCTGCGGCCTTTTCCCTGGACGTTGTCATTCGCATACCGACCCTGAGCACTTTTAGAACCACTCCGGTTCACCGGTTGCTGGGCTTGTTCCCGCAATTCCTGTGAAGCCGGCGGATAGCCGCCACCCCTCAAACGGTATTCAGAATTTTCTAAATACCGATCCCGATGAACGGGATTTTTTATAATGCCCCTTGCGGGTAGTCTGTCCAGTCTCCCTTGAGAAATAAGTCCGTTTGCGAAAAATTCTTCACAAAAAACAGGAACCTGGTTTTTCTAAGAGACTAAAGTGTTCTCATGAATTCTACCAAATCTTTTTTCTCTTGTTCCGACAACTTCAACTCCTGAATGAGATTGAAGAATTCCACAGTATCTTCCAGGGTCAGCAGACGTCCGTCATGCAGGAAAGGCGGCGAATCCTTGATACCGCGAAGCGGAAACGTTTTAATGGGGCCGTCGGCGGAAGCCATTCGGCCATTAATCATTTTAGGTTTGAAGAAACGCTCCGCTTTCAGGTTATGCATAAGGTTATCGGTGTAATACGGTGCGGGATGGCAGACAGCGCATTTGCCTTTTTCAAAGAAAATTTTCTCTCCTCTGAGTTCGGACTCGCTCGCATTTCCAGGATCTAGTCTGCCATAGATGTTCAACTTTGGAGCAGGTGGAAAGTCGAGTATAGACTGAAATTCGGCCATGCTATGAACCTGACTACCGCGTTCCAGAACGTTAGCCCCTTTTTTAGTGGCGATTATCGGGTCTCCGTCAAAATACGCTGCTCTTTGCTCGAATTCGGTAAAATCCTCGATACTCTTCAACGCACGCTGGGACCCGAACAGACGCTGGATATTCACACCTCGTAAGGTCGGGGTATCTATTCGATGTCTGAATTCCACGGGTCGAATATCGCCTACGAGATGCGTGGTACCATTTGAATGTCCGTTGACATGGCAGTCGAAACAGGTCACACCTCTGCTGGCAAGTTCGGACCGTCGATCCTCGGTCTGGTTGAACTGCTGCTGGGGGAAGGCGGTGACCAGCAGACGTAATCCTTCCAACTGCTTGGGATTTAAAATGCCATTGAACAGTTCGTAATAGTTCATGATAGTAACCACTTTTCCCTGGGATACATTGCCGAGATCGGGTCTTGTCGTCAGATAGATCGGCGGCGGATACTCAGGAAGCAGATGGTCCGGCAGGTCGTAATCCAGATCGAATCGGGTGAGATCGCGTCCTTCCTGGCTTTTGATTTGATCGATATGAAATTGCGGGAAAACCATCCCCCCCTCCGGATGATTTGGATGGGGAAGGGGAAAAAGACCTGCAGGCCAGAGATCTTTCTCGCGGATCTCTTGAGGCGTCATCTCCGCAAGGGTTGCCCATGTCACGCCGTCAGGAAGTTTCACACGTACACCTTCCTGAACAGGCTTTTTTCCTCCCGACATCTCGACACCCTTGGCCGGGCGGTCACTCAGGTCATAGCGCTCGTTGAGCAGAGCCGTCTGCCGTTGCATCACCTCTGGTTTCGCGCTTTTCATCAATTTTACAACATCTGGAAACTGTTCCTTAATGACGACAGGTGAATAGCTGCTTTTTGCAGGTTCCTGTGAGTATGCCATCCCTGGCACCATGAACAGGAAAGTGAGAATGATCGTCAGTGTTTTTCCATGCTTTTTTCTTGAGCTCCTCATTGCTTGTCCTCCTCAATCTGATGTTTTGGGAAAATGGCGGCTAGCCGTGACAATCACCGATTCGTCCGATGCATTTTTATGTTGTGTGCCGATCACTGTATTCCTTTTTGATGGTACGTTTAACATATCATTATCGAATTCGTTAGGCAAGTGACAATCCGCA
>NZ_BAAHYZ010000041.1:0-20859 GCF_054657295.1 Desulfocastanea catecholica | reverse complement strand
GGTTTTTCTTTCTTCCTAAATAAATATTTCAGAGAGAAACCACACCCAACCGAGAAGGATTAAAAAGGCCCTCAAAAAATCCCAAAAACAAGCACTTCCCTTTCCATCTCTATCATTTTCTGTTCATAAAACCGGACGAGGGCCACTAACAGTGTGGCGGTGGCGGCGGCAAACACAAGCTGCACGAGGAACGGCAAAAACTGCACGCCTGGACGCACGCCGGGAGTCGCCTATGGGGTGGGTCATGGCCGGGGCCGAGGTGTCGTCTGGGGGCCGTTATGGTGCAAGTTTTGTGGGGTGTCTTGAGGTCCGGGAAAAGGCGGCGGTGATGAGGTGCAGAAGTGGTAAAAGTGGGGAATTTTCGCCCCCCTCCTCCACACCCGGAACGTACTACTGACAAGGCAGGCTATGTTTTGCTAAAAGAAAAAGGGGGGTCTCAAAAAATCCACTTTTATCACTCTGAGTAGTCAAGGAGGAAAGCGTCAGATCAGTTGCTATTTTGAGAGTATACCCCAGAATACCAACAAGGCTCACATGTTCCTTACCGCCGAGACCATCAATCAAAGAGATTCACTGTAAACATCTTGGACGACGAGAGATGTCTTTTTCAGGTCAGGAAACTAATGCTTTTCACAGGGCAAAATGACCTTCTGATGTCGCGATAGCATTGAAGTAACTGCTTGTTTCCGGTTAACAGGAACAAGGTCAATTAACAGATAAGATCAATAATACTTAGGCTTCACTTGGAAATATATTACCAAGATACTTAGGATCTAGTGTTTCGTAAGAACGGTACGTTCAAAAATGATGCGGAAAACAAGTTATTGAAGCTTATTTTTACTAAGAAATTCCATTAACTGATTGAGAGTGGATTGCTGATCAGGAGTCATTAGATTAGTATCGAATTTTGCTCCAACTACTGTGTCACAAATGGAGGTACTGCAAAAATCAGTGTTTTTCGCTACCCAGACTTTATTAATTGGAAGGTCTAATAGATGCAATCCTTTGTCATCTGCAATATCAATAACCAATCTTTCAGAAATATCTCTTTCACTAGAGCATCCAAAAGAAACACCACCTGAACCAATATCAAATATACAATATATTCCCTGCCGATTAACGACAAATGTATTCAAAAACTTGTGCCTATAGAAGTGTCTGTGCTCCATAAGAATCTGGAAACATCATGATCAAGAAGAGTTAAGATAAATTATATCAAAAATAAGCAGGGCCATATTGACCCTGCTGTAATATGTCCAGCATTGCAGTATCTATTTTTTCTTTCTAAATCTTGCTCCAGCTAATCCGATAAGGCCTGCGCCAAGGAGTAGCATGGTTGCAGGTTCAGGGACCGGTACTGTGCTTGTATTGTATCCATTAAAATGAGAGATTTCTAATGGTTCGTTGCCCCCATAACCTGCATTCCACAAATCATAAGTGCTCCACGACCCAGTAGATTCGGCAGGATTCACATAATACATAGCATAGTTATTAGCTGCTTTTACAACATAAAAACTCAGTAATTCGACTGGGTTTGCAGTTGCCCAAGTTCCACTTGCCGTTGCACTCGCAGTAACATTTCCTGCTGCATCATATCTTGTTGATGTAATATCATTTGCTTTTGTTAGGCTGAAAACAGTTGGATCAGTAATACCCAAATAATTTTCCACCATGAGTTCAAGGGAACCGTCGGCCAAATCCTGTTCGTCATTAAAATTACCACTTCCAGGCGTACCACCAAAAAACATGAAATCGCCACTATTTTCATAGTAGGCATAGGCAGACCCTGCAACATCTTCGTAACCGTCCCCCTCGATATTTGTCATTGGAATGGACCAAGCTTTAGATGTAATGAACAAGCTTAATATTATTGCCAAAGTAATCAGAGACCTGTTTAACATAATTTTTCCCTCCAAAATTAATTAATATGTGACCTTTTCTGCTAAATATTAACAGAAACACACTATTTCTTTGCAAATATTGATCCTTTATTTTATAAATTTCACAATTAACAACTTCTATTGATTTCTAGTACTTACAGTTGAACGTGGTCAAAAAATCACAATCCAACAAACAATACAGTTCGAATATCCGGAAATACTTTACATGCTTCCGGAAATACTTTACACTATTCCGGAAATACTTTGCACGCTTCCGGAAATTTTTTACACGGTTTTAGAAATTGTAATCAAGACAATTTGTTAGGCTTGCACCTGCCATACAATTTTAATTCTTTTTCTGATTGAAGTTTTTACATTGTTCCTGAGCAGAACGAACCTGGGTTTTTAAAAAAAGATGCCAAAAATGGAGCATGTCGGCGCTTTTCAACTTCAGATAATATTTTCAGAAAAACTAGCCGAAAATGGAGCGTTTTCAATTATTGATTATTCCAGAACATTTCGGATATTGGCCACCGTTACGTGATGTTCAGGATGAGATTTGGTATAGAAATCAACATTATTCACGAATTATCAAAATTTTAGCCATTATGTGCCTCCAATAAAAGTCTTAAGGGGGAAGCATCCCTTAACCCGACGTCTTTAAAGTGACCCCCAAAACCATCATATTATTTCCACTTCCCCTTTCATTCCAATCGATTTCCGGCTTCCCGAACCGGAGGGGGGGCAGGGTGCAAACTCATCTCAGATGTGCCCTATATGCCCGCCTGCCGACCGCCTGTGCGTCCTCGATGGGGGTCATGATCGCCGGGGGCCGAAGTGGCACCCTGGGGGTATTTTGGGGGGAAAATTTTTTCGGGGGTGGCATTTGGCGCGATGTAAATGAAATGCCGGGCGAAGCGCAGGTTCAAAAACAAGCTGTCGAGGGAGGGCAAAAACTGCACGCCTGGACGCACGCCGGGGTCGTCCATGGGGTGGTGATGGCCGGGACCGAGTGGTCGTCTGGGGGGTCGTTATGGTGTCCCTCCCGGGGGAGTCGTATGGTCCGGGAAAAGGGGGCGAAGGTGGTGCATACGCGCAGGTCAATGTCCCGCAAACTATTGCCACGCATGAGTTTGCCACCTTTACCACCTTTACCGGTTTTCGTCCGCACCACCGCCCCGAGTCTGGCCCATCGAGTGCCATATACGTACCCAATGGGCCATATTCTCAGGCTATCCTCCAAACATCAATCACATAAATTTCCTCCAATAATACACAGCCCCGATGCCAATCAATATTAAGGTTACGGGAATGGGATACAGGAAGAACAGTACAGTGACAAATATCACCCCCAGATTTCGTGTTGAAGGGATAATCATGCAGAGCACAGCGGCAGTCACCAGAGCACATGTCACGGAGAACATAATGCTGCCTCATCACGTCTAACCTGCCTGGCAAAAACAGGTGGCGGTACTTGTGGTCTTCATTTTTCCATGAGTTCATCAATGGCGACATAGAAGGCAGAGGAATCACACCAGCAGTAGCTGCGTCTCTTTCCTTTCGTCACCAGACCTTCTTTCAGCAGAACGGCCAGCATGAAGCCCCCGCTGTTGATAAAGTGGACTTCTGAGGCATGGTGCCCAGCACCCGAGTAGAGCAAGCACCGGCTTTAAACAACACATCACCTCCGGCTTATCATGATACGTGCCGTAACGTAAATCGCCAAGACAGCAACAATGTAGATTCCATATCTGGCGAGCACTCCGAAGAAACTTAAGAAAATAATCGTGGTGATTATGGCATTCCTGGTTGACCTATTCATCACCTCCTCCTATTTGAAGTTTTTCTTAAACCACTGGGTTGCCGTAACCGCGCCGACAACAGCCGCGAACACACCCACTTTTGCAAGAATTCCAAAGACGACAATATATATGATTGCAAATAAAATAATGTTGCCGATCGTTTGCAGCCTCATCTGTCACACCTCTTCATATAAGATACCTCTATTATCGCAAGTCATGGCCAAGCTGACTTTGCACAACTACAGACACTGTGGCGAAAGGGAATAGGTCACGGCGAACATGATACTTCCTCCTCGCGCCTATCCTTCCCCGCGAAAACAGGTGGCGATGCTTGATGCTTTCCCATGAGTGCATGAATGGCGGCATAGAATACAGAGGAATCACCAAGGCAATAGCTGCGTCTCTTTCCCTTGGCATAGTTCACCAGACCTTCCTTCAGCAGAACCGCCAGCAAGAACCCGCCGCTGTTTATAGAATGTCCTTTATAGAGTGTATGCAAGGCACTGGTCCTGGACGTGAAGGTGCACTCTTCAGTGGCCAACAGGGCTTCCATTTGTTGCAACGAGATCCACTCTTTAGATAACACTCCCGACTTGGTATTTTCGGCCAGACAGAAATAGACCTCCTTCTCTTTATGAGCGATATGGTACGTCAGGGTTGATTTACCCGACAGCGACGGACATGAACCAGTCTTTAGAACATGCATTATTTTCTCCTTTTATATAAAATACCCCTGTTTCCGGTTACAGTTCATCACCCAATGCCAGGCCGATTTCCTTGGCAACATTCTCGGTGGCGGTTTTGATACGTTCCGGGGAAATATGGGCATACCGTTGTGTCGTCTTATAGTTGGCATGACCTAACTGGCTCTGCACCACATACAAATCCGTTCCGGCGGCGATACTCAAGGTTGCAAAAGTATGCCTGAGCGTATGAATGCAGACATCCTCTAACGCTGCTTTTGTCTTCACCGTATCAAAGAGTTTCTTCGGATTGATGATGTGACGACCGGGTCTTCCGCCGGGAAAGATGTAGGGATTGTTTTCGGCTCTGAGCTGTTCCAGATCTGCCAATACAGTCAATGCCATTGAATTGAGCTGAACATATCGGGACTTCTTGCTTTTGGCGTTTTCCATACGGATATGAACGGCACCGTCCGCCCCGAAGTCGTCCCATTTCAGCCGTTTTGTTTCCCCAAGCCTCAAGCCGGTAAACAGCAAAAACTTCAGCAGCAGCGCCGATACACTTCCCTGGTATGCATCCAGGACAAAGAGAAACCTCTTGATTTCCGCATGGTCAAGATAGCGTAATCTCCCCGAACTCTCGGGAAACTTTGGTATTCTGGAACAGGGATTCTCTCCCTCGATCACCGACCACAGGAGAGCCGTCGAGAATATCTTTGACCACAGACTTCGATGCCGATTGCTGCAGCTACCCGATGTCCTCGTCTTGATCTTCTCAAGATACAACTGGATGTCCTTACCGGTGATCTCGTTCAGCCTCCTTTCGCCGAACGCCGGTAGAATGTCCGCCTTCAGTTTGTTGTCGTCATCTTTCCACGATCTTTTATGGAAACTGGCCCATTCGATATATGTCTTGGCGAAGGCTCTCAGGGTGGGAATCTCCCTGGAAATGTCCCGTTCGTTGAGAGGATCGACATTCCTGTTCACCATCCCTCGATACTTGCTGGCGATATCCCGAACCTCCTGTAAAGACAGACAATCGAAATCGGCAATCTTGATAACCCTCTTCTTCTTGTTGAGACAATACCGGAAGTGAAAGCTTTTCCTGCCGTTCTTGGAGACAAACAGTTTGAGACCAAGGGTGGTGTCGGAATACTCCTGATCCGTTGATTTCGATTCTCGATCATTTGGCGGCAATGCCTCGATCTTCTTTCTGGTGAAATGAAACTTTCGCGTACTATGCATAGATGCCTCCTCTTCCAGGGCAAGGAAAGCAGCAGCACGGAAGTGAAGTCCCTTGCTCTCCTGCCCTGGTTCGTTTGATTTGGTTGAAAACACCACTTTTGAAATTGACGTTCCTGTCATGCTCCTGTCTTTTGGCGGTGGAAAAACTGCATCAAGGAGTTGGTACATCTTTCTTGGGACGGCCTTTCTTCTTTGGTGTATCAGCTGGCTCTACCAATTTCGGCGATTGCTTCTTTGCTTCACGTTCCTTTCGAGCGGCGGCCACGAGATCAGGCAAGTCAATGTCCTCTGTCTTCAGATGATTGAGTTGATCCTTTATAGAATCGAAAGATAGGAAGGCGAGTTTGGCCGGTTGGTCAGGATCTGCAGCGATAACCTTCACTGCTTTGAGGATAGCCGCCAGGTAGCCATGATTGTTTGCCGATCTGCTGATAAAGGCTTTTTTGAAGATGACGGCAGGGAAGCTTTCTTCAGCATCTTCCAACAGGCTTTCCACGGTCTTCAGCGGTATCCATTCGAAACTGCAGGTCCCGCCCTGGGAGTTGGCAGCGATTCTAATGAAGAATTCATCATCGTTGACACCGAATTCATAGGACAGAATGCCTTGTCCCCTGGGGGTGAGTTTGGGACATTCTCCACGATCAATGATTCTGACTGTTGGGGTTTCATTCAATTTTTTCGTGCTCATGGGATTACTCCTGTGTTGATTGGATAAAAAAAAAGGCCCGTATCCTTATGGACACAGACCGCTTGACTGCTGTTGATTTCGATTTATTTCAGGTCTTGATTTTATCGATCTGGGAGGCCGGTTTAATGCGCCAGTACAGTTCACAGTCTATTTCGACATAACCTATCTTGATCCCTTTTAAATCGCTAAAGCTGATGTAGCCCCACTCTGCATTCTGATCATCACCGTTAAAGATGGCATATCCCCAGAATGTATCTTGACCGTCATATTCGGCTATGTACCAGTCAGAACCACCGATGAAGAAGTGTAGGTATATCAGTTTGTCCTTCAGTTCAATGTCTTCTGTCGCATACAATTGAGGTATTTGCTGCAGACGTTTCTTCGATGGAATGTTCCACATGTTCAGGTCTCCTTATAGGTTACGAGGCAGTTTGAAAGATTGATTGCCCATGGTTCCAACTGAGCATCTACTGAAAATCCATAATTGATCCAGGCCCCACCGGCCATGCATCGAGGGTGATGGATCTTGTCGAACTCGATAAACAGCTCACAGATATAGAACCACAATTCTCTGCCACAGACGGGGTGACCATGGAGCTGTTCGATGTCGTTCCATTCCGGTAGTATCATTTTGTACAGATCGATGATGACCTCGTCTTGATGGGTATGTTCCTCGAATATTTTCTCGATGCAGCGTCTCAATGGTTCCGGTTGGCTGATTAATTCCCGAGTAAGATGCATAGGTATGCTCCTGTAAGATGATCTTTTAGCTACTGTGATTAATGGCCTTCAACCTGTCTTGCAGTGGTGGTATCGAAGCGACAAACCCAGAGGACAAGAACACTGCACAGCCATATTCCTCGCCTAAGATTGCCACAACATTCCAATATCCGGTGGTGTCATCGAAAAATGATGGTGTTTCCCATAGATCGAAAGTTGCCAGATCGATGGACATTGCTTCCCTGTAGTCGTTCTCCTCGATGTGCGGAACCGTGCAGATAGACGACACCTCATTGATGTCGCGGTCTTCGAGTACGAATACATAGCCGATGATCTCCGGTTCCCACTCTTCTGCCATCCAGGGACAGGATTCCAAAATGAACATTCCAAGGTCACCCGGTAAACTGAGTACCTCGCCGATACTGCCGATTACTTTCATTGTTCTCCTCCTTTTAAATGAAAAAAGGCCCCACGCTTGATAGCATGAGGCCTGGATATGGTTCGGTTATGGTGTGTTTTATCTCAGTCTGATTTCCTGGAATATCTTCTCAAGCGCCGGTATTGATTGCACGTATCCAGCTGAGAGAAAGAAGGTACCCTCGTAGTCCTCGTCGAATACGGCTACGACATGCCAATAGCCCAAAGTCTCATTGAAATAGGCCGGTGGTTTCCATAGGTCACGTGTTGCCATTTTTAGAGATATTCTATCTCGGCAGTGGTTGCCATCTGCATCCAGGTGGGGTTGAGTCAGGATCCAGTTATGATATTGATCACTATCCTGGAGGATATATACAATGCCCGTCTCATGAGGATTCCAATCATATGTCAACCATGGACATACATCCAATATGAATTTGATCAGACTTGTATCCAGGTACTTAAGTTCGTCAAAACTGCGGATTACTTTCATTGCTGTTTCTCCTTTTTAAATGAAAAAAAAAGGCCCCACGCCGTTAAGCATGGAGCCCGATAATGTTCGTTTTGGTTGGTTACTGTTATTCTTGAGAGAACTACACTGCTGAGGACGTATACTCTTTTAAGTGGTTCTTGCCATGGCTCCTTTATTTAGATAGAAACTATTTGTAATCATAACTACTTACTGGTACTATCTGTTGACATTTAAAATAGTAACGTTTATCTGTGTCACCTTGTGTGATGCATCTCTATTGGATTCTTATACAATAGTCGAAGGCAGGCTATAGTGAAAATATATTGACTAAAAATAATCGTTGATGTCCCCGGTTGATTCCGACTAATGAGGAGGTTAAGAAAAGATGGAAATGATTGCATGCGCTCAATGTGGTAAGAAGAACCAACCAGATAATAACAATTGTTCAGCATGTGGTGCTGCGTTGATACCAAGGAGCTTTTGGGACATCAATGGTGATGATCGTGTAGATTTTAAAGATGTTAAAGCAGTAGTGAAAAACCTGGTTGATGTTGTTAGCGATACGTTCAGTGGCGTTAAGAGTGTTTTTCGGACACAAGCTGAAAAAGATCTGGCATCAGTAGAAGATCTGACGGATAGTTTTAAAGACTTTCCACCCGACAATATGTCAGAGTCACAGAGAAAGTTAGAACAGTTTGCAAGTGCTTTGAGAAGTACAATTGAACTGAAGATAGCCGAGAGAATAGAGGGGAAACCTAAAGGGGAATGCTATCTAGGGTATGCTGATGCACAAATCCTGACAGCTTCAGTGCACAATATTTTTATGAATGCGTTGTCATTTACGCCGCGTCAGGTTTCTGCTGCTTGTGCAATGAGTAAAGCTATCCTAGCACCAACAAAACAGGAGAAACGAAATCTGATTAAAGCCGCCATCGGTTTTTCGGGAGGCACTGCTGGAATAGGCATGGTAATTAGCTCCGTTGGAGTAGCACTAGGTTGGGGTGCAAGCGCTATTGCCAGTATTACTGCTGTATTTGTAGGTAGCTCGATTACTGGTCCGATTATGTGGGGTGTGGGAGGTCTTAGTCTGCTCGCTATTGCGGGATATTTTGCGAGAACCAGTAACAAGGAGGTGGATTCTGAACGTTTTACCAAAGTTCTAAAAATGTCTACCCAAAAGGCTGTCGAAGCAATTTGGGGTGAGTATGGTGAAAAATTGTCAGAATCGGTAAATTAGATTCGTTTTCCCCAGAATACCAATTAACTTCTCTTCCAAGAGTAACTTAATAAAGAAACATTGCAATCGGTTTAGGAGAATTTCTATTGGAGGCAGCATCAATTATTGTGCCAGCACAGATGGTCTATATGAATATTCCAGCAAAAGAGCTGCGGGGGTTCGTAGATGGTCTCTTTCCTTCATTGGCAGTAAATCCACTAGCTGATTCAGCTAGGGGCTTTGGGCATCGATATGTAGCGGGCCATGACATCTTTTTGGATGTTCCTAAAACTTTCGCATCTCATGGCTCTGGTGAAGGCTTGCGCCATGCTGGCCACATTATGCTAACAGATTTTCCGACCAAAGCGGGCATACCTATTCCATTTCTGTCTCATTCTGGCCTGGGCCAGGTTTTAGAACAAGCTGGCATTCATAGAGGATGGCTTCAGGTTAATCTTCTTGACTCAGGTATTGGGATCTTCGCAATCGCAGAAGGTTCTGCGGATCTCGCCAAAGCCTTTCATGGGACTCTGATTATGAACTGGGGCACCTTTTTCGATACTTTTGTTGAAGGTGGAATTGAAGTTGGGTTTTCATTAGCCACAAAAAACCCGCTACTCCTTTTCGCTGGTGTTGAAAATATATTAGCGGGTGTTGTTGCAGCATATAATAGGTTGTCTGTCTACGTCGATCCACTGAATTTTTTCGGATCGGCTGGTGTCTCTGCTTTAATCGGCTTCTGCTTGGCCTATGGATTAGCTGGTGAAGATTTGAGTGACGCTGGTGTTGACGCGATTCGTAGTGGGACTGTAGGAGCGTTATTTAGTTTGTCTCCAGCTTTTGGCTTTGGTGCATTGGCCGGATTCTCTGCATTTCGTCTTGGGTGTCATTTGGCCGAAATACACAATGATTCATTGAAAGGGTGTTTCTCCATTGATAGACAGTCTTATAATTTATTGGTAGAAGAGATCTGTAAAGGTAACCCTAATGTTAAGGGGGTAATGGAACATGCACTTCCCCGCCTGGTCTTGAGAGAACAGATTGCAAACTTGCATGTGCAGAGCAATATTCTGCCCGAGAGTTGCAAAATTCTTCCAGGGTTTTTTTCGCTATTGAAGGACAAACCATGTGTTCTGCGGACGGAGGTCTCACCTCTCAGGGTAGATGCTAGAGTATTACCTGATGATCTGAAGGTTTTGAATGAATGGTATCAAACTGCATTAGCAGAATAGCTGGTGGTATCAAGTCAAAAGTCCATATAGCTATGCATCTGACCCATCCACATCACTTCCTTTTGAACGGAATGGCAGAATCATCAAGTAGGCAATGGGAAACTTCTAAAATCCCCATACCGACAGCCCCAACGACCAGACCTCAACCGGAAACGCAAAAAGGACCCACAGCAAAATAGCCATAGGTC
Source organism: Desulfocastanea catecholica (assembly GCF_054657295.1). Lineage (NCBI taxonomy): Bacteria > Pseudomonadati > Thermodesulfobacteriota > Desulfobulbia > Desulfobulbales > Desulfobulbaceae > Desulfocastanea > Desulfocastanea catecholica. Next base: position 10,316 of record NZ_BAAHYZ010000041.1, on the reverse strand, counting down.
CTTAATTTTATCGACGCGCCAACCTGAACATTTACAAACGTGCCACTGATTTTCAGTCCGTTGCTCTACCGACTGAGCTATCCCGGCACCTCATATGGAGAGGGTTATTTACCCGACTTCTCCTGCAGTGTCAATAGGTTGTGCTCATTATTCTCAGACTTTACCTAACTACATAAAATATCAGTTCATCATGCAGATATTATTTACATCGGCACGGTCACCAGTTGACACTATGACGTTTTAGATCTCATCACCGGTATTGTTTCAGCTTTCCGGAACGACCAGAGAGTGACCAGAGAGTTTACGGTCTTCTCATTTTCAGGATAGCATTCCTTATGGTAAAAAGTGGTACGTCCTTACGCCGGAAAATCTTTTCCGCAACACCTCCTCTTAACTGCTTCTGACCTACAAGAATTGAGAATAACGTGTACCTGCTTACCTTGGCTGCAAAAGGTGAAGACAGCAGTAGTTATGGTCTCAACGAACGGCTAATTTTCATGATCTTACCCTGCCAACCTCAATGCACGATTGGAAAGTATTATCAACGCTGATGATGGTCAAAAATGTAGCAATTGTCTCGGTTGATTTTCTGTGAACGATCTTCTTTTTGTTGTCTGCAATCCTGATGACGACGGATTGAAACAAGGAGTTTTTTCGACTCCTATCATTTTGTCCAATGTTTGGGTGTTTTTATAATGGGTAAATCATTGACATTCCGACACTGAAGCTAAAATCATTAGACAAAATAATTCCTTTTGTCTAGTGTTCGACGAGCAGGAATATTGAGTGAGTCACGGAAAGGCCGCTTACGATGGTATCCTGTAGGTATCCAAAGCATAAAGAGTTGGTAAAGAATGCTTCTGTATAAAGATAAACAAAAAGGTAGTGACCTACCAAGCTGCTTTAGTTCCTTCCGTTATTCCATTTTTGGTATCCTGCTTATTTCTGCATCTTTCTGGTACTACAAAATCCCACGCTGGAATAGTTGGCAGACCTTTGAGAGCCTTCGTTGCAGTGTATCCGTATCTGTAGCCAATTGTACTGCAATCTAATCCTGCTGTTGACGCGCTATCTGCTTCTTTTTCTGGCGTTGTTTTATTTTTATCACCGGAAGACGAAGAACTGCTTTGGGACAAAGTAAATATATATCCTTGATTATCGTAACAAGCTAAATCTCCTTTTTTATCGATAATAAAATATTCACCGAAATCGTTAGACTTTGTAGTTCTGTATTTGTTGTCCTTGGATTTTGTGAGTGGTATCCCAGTATTTCCTCCGCTGCCATCGGTACATCTTGTAACCATATAGGTCTTAGAATTGACTTCTTCAAAACTTAGAGTGCATGGGTGCGCTATTTCAAACCAAGAGCCTATAACCTTTCTTTTTTCTTTTGGGGGAAGATTTTCTTCACCAATAATTTCACTTATTGTCGCGGAAGTTGCGATATTAAAAAAAGTAAAAAGAAAAGCGAAACAGAAAAAAATAACCTTAGAAGCGTTCATTATTATCTCCGTAATAGAAAATAGTGTATGACTAGTGCAACACTATTGTAGCGTTTCTGAGTGCGCGCCGCTACAGCTAATTAACGGCGGCGGGGGGAAAAATCGTCGTACTGGTCAGAGTCTTTCTTTCGACTTTCGCCAGGCTTGGGAACAGGGTCAACGAGCTTTCGATAGCCCTTCTCTATCTCCCATTTCTCGCGATCCAGCCTTGACCATTTGTTGATCTGCCGGGGGGCGTAGGTCAAAGTCTCGTCTGAATGCATCAAGTCAGCAAGGAAGCGACACTCTTTGTCGTGCTCGGCTTGCCGCTCTTTCTCACTCTTTACTGGCTCCGGCTTAAATGACACTGAGCCCACTTTATTTGCAACTGGGCGCGCAATCGTGTCGCCGGGACCACTTTATTTGACACTGAAAAGTGTAAAGGTTGGAGCAGAAGACATCCGAGATTTAACAATCTCGGGTGTCTAAAGCCGTTGATATTTATGTACCCATCTTCGCCCATTAGACAAAATGAATTGTTTTGTCTAATGGGCGATGGTCGATGCTGAACCAAAAAGATTACGAGATTGTTCCAGAGAATCGTTACTGGTCACTTCGATATAAGTGTCAGGCATCGTGGTTGATACTAACTGATGATCGTGTACGAATTAGCGCATTACTCAACCTTTTTCCGACCTTGCTCACATCAAAAATAAATCCAAAAAATCTGGAAAGCAGTGTGTCACAGCCAAGGCATCTTCTCTAGGTTTTGTTCAATCTCTATTTCAACAGGGGAAGATCTCCCTTGGTTTACCCCCGTTAGAAAGCAGGACCTAATAGATTATGCTTCTCCCTGAGAAGATCAAAGGAAATACTACGCAAAAAGGGAATTTTCCTTAAGGACGAACTGCCCGAACAGAACCTTCATTAGTTTCTACCCAACGAAGCTCTGGTCCACCTCAGAGCTGATATTCGTCCCAAAACCCCGGCTTCCGCTTAGTATTATCACTGACCCAGTGACCTTTCTTGATTTTTATTGGGCAATCTCCCTTTTTCATCAGAAGTAACTCTGATAACGTGTAACACTCATCACGAGTAGGTAAACGCCAATCATCAAATCCCCCAAGTTGCAGTTCGTTCGCATAATCATCGGCTTCCTGCCAACTAGAGATCTTCTTGCTATTTTTTATTTGCCACATCAACCCAGCCGGGAGCTGGTGACACACACCATTGCTCATATCCTTCAAATAAAATTTATGCTGGGTAATACCCTCAGCCTCTGTTGCCACAGGTTTGGCACAGGAGCTGAGGGTGGAAATAGTAATAATTGTGGCTAGTAAAGGGAAAAAATAAGCCCACATAATTTTGCCTCCTTTATACAGTCTCTCACTATTTTTTCTGTGCGTAAAAAAAAATAGCCGGGCTGCCTTGGGGAAAGGTAGCCCGGCTATCTATTGGGGCCCATAATTTCCGTCCCTGCCTTGATAATGAGTCATTTTAAAAATCGAAAAGAAATATAAGTTTAAAGTGCATTTTTATTCGTGAAATTTGGGGGTACTCTAATAAAAAATGAAAGCAGGCAGAGGATGAATTTCCTCTGCCTGCTTTGCATACTATCCTCAATTTTAAGGAATGATGCAGATATCATCGTTCCCCTCAATAGGACTCCCATCATAGAGTACTCCGGTTAGCGTTGCCAACACTCGTCCATTGCCCGTCCAACTATCATCATCTTCGAACTGAACAATGAGGTCGAGATACTCATCTTCATTTACAAAGTCAGTATGAACTAAATATCTAACGCTTTTTCCAACCATTTTGATTGCCAGCCCCTGCAAAGAAAGGCTGTTAACATCAATATCATCCACATTAAAATCGGAAGCCCCAAAGATTGCTGCTGGAATTACACCATGCTCATTTTTATTAAAGCAGTTAGTGACACTACCAGGCTTTATATCAATATCTACTTGAGTCACAACAATTGGGGTCATTGTCCCAGTGAAGCTTCCATCAGAAAGGAAGGTCAATGCTGTCGGAAATGCAGTTGCGTTATTTGGATCTAGACCGGACGATGCTTCTATTCCCATAACACGAAAACGTTCCGCACCCTCTCCGAATAAATATTTTTCGCCAGCCATTATGTTTTCTTTGAAAACATAATTTTCACCATCAAACATGTACAAACTGAATTTATTGTCACCGATCTCAGGTAGCTGAACCGATGCAAAATGAGGATCACCATCACCGACTTGATAGTCATAACCAACTGCCACAACAGGGTCAATGAAGACTGTTTTACCACCTTCAACCGCTACATCGAAAGTGTAAATTACACCGCCATTAGGACTACCGAATGGGTCGACAGATGGAAGATATATAGGTGCGTCGTCAGGGACCGGAAGGGTTTCGGTTGAAAAATCAAAAAATGAACGTGATCGTCTTTCAAGCCTTGTGAACAGAGGATTACTTGATGAAAGATCCCTATATCCATCTAATTGGATTGCGACCGAATATAGATGATTAGGTTGAAGGATGTTGTCTGGCACCTGAAACATGGTGTCGGTGCGAGCAAGGTTCTTTATATATATATTCCTCGCACTTTGATTAATGAAATCCTGAAGATCGAATATCCATATAGATACTCCATCGTGCGGGGAACCGATAGGAGCAGTCCAGTTGAAAGTAGGTGTCGTTCCACTGCCAGTAAGCGACATGCTTGTCACAAAAGGCATCCTTTCGACACCGGCTATATCTGGGCTAAACGTTACGGCGGTATCGCTTCCGTTTGTGATATGGAAATCCCAGTTGTTTACAAGGAGGGGGTTGTAGGTAAGGGAACTAACAAAGTGATTTGGGTCGAGATATACCGGATAAAAAATAAGAGAACGTTCCACACCACCCTGCGAGGCGATTACTGTGGAGGGGGGGGAAGTACCATCGCTATCAGCAAAGCCATCACCATCGAGATCACCGTTCGGGGTTAAATTTACCGCAAATGTATGCCTGTCCCCTATCCCGAAACCAACAGAATTTGGGGAGCGTGAATCAAGTAAATGAGTCGTCCTTTCAATAGTAATTTCATTCGCAGCAACTTTTTGGGTAATAAAAAAAAAGGAAAACACCAGAAAAATAATCGAGAAAAATATAGGCTTCTTATAAAAAATTCTTTCCATTTTGTGCCTCCTTCCATGTGTTTTGTATATACAATTTCCTTGTCGATACCTGATGCCCTATAGAAAATGACCAGAAAAAGATAACCGATCTACCTATTTAAAAAGGCAGCTCGGCTATCTTTTTTTAAGACCCGTAGCTTTCCGTCCCTGGCTCACGGCAGGTTTGGCTTTATCTATTATTATCAGCACGAATACTAAACATATTTATAATGTTGTGTCTACAGGTAATGTGCCTATTTTATCGTTATTATTAACATGCGACAGAGTCGTGCGTCAGGTCAGGATGTGCTGTCTTCTTAAGATGTTAATGATACATTTGATAGCACGGTAAATTTATTCTAACCCTCAAGCCAAGGAAGAACGGTGGGTATTGCCAGACATTCTCAGATAATCGAAAACCATGCGCGGAGAAAAAATGAATTGCCGATAATGAAATTTGAGAAATTTGATTATCCGCGAGTAAAACGATTCGTCTAAATCAAATAATTGGGGTTTCTAATATCACATGTTACGTTATTTGTACCTCACTCCGAGAGGGAACGAGCAACAAGTTCTTTTACTCAAACGGTCGACCAAAATAAGTGAGCGCCCACATTGCCAGCAGAAAAATATAAATACTTACCCGACTAGCAGTTTTTGAGGTTCGACACTTTTGCCGAATGGGTACATCAGGTGGTCCAACAGTGGTACCCACGCCATCATTGGACCATTTTTTTTGGACTCTAATTTCCCGAGAGTCTTTCAAGGCGAGGTCTGAAAGTGTTGGTAAACCCATTGATTGTTTCGGCAAGGTATTCATCAACTCTTTTGTCATTTACCGGCGGCCAGTCACCTGTAACCTGCATACAACGGATGATCATTCGTCTTTCCTCATCCCATTTGACTGGGAATGGAAGATCAGCTTCGATGCTGTTCTTTTCTTCGAGCAGAGATTGATAGAGTTCTCTGCCAAGAGGGTCATTTTTCAAGCGAACAAAACAACCAACTTCTTTTAACTGCTTATAAAAAAATGTTGTTATCCAGGCTGTAGCTCCTGAAGGTGGTAAAGAAAAAGTGAGATTTCCTGTGGCTGTAACATTGGCCATGGGTTGTTCTGGATCATCTAATGTCAGGGTACTCAAAAACCTTGTCCAGTATTCCTTATATTTTTGTCGCCATTCTTCTTTCTCGCTGCTGGTCTGACTGGTTACCGTGGTTATTTCATGCGGTAGTGAATATTCAATATCTCTATTGAGTTGCTGGGTTTTTAACAATGTCCTCGGTTGAATTACAAACATGTCTTCTAGAGTATGTTTGTAAACAGCAACCTCGATCATGGCCAATACAAAGCGCATGTGCCCAACGTCTTGAAGAAATTGAACAATACCTTGAGCATCTTGCCGAATGCCATCACCCGCAATGATGAGCATGAAATCACCATGCCTGAGAGATTGTGTCACTCCATCAACAAATACGGCTTCTTCTATCTCTCCAAACCGTTTGGAAACTATCTGGAATGGACTGTTACCCTTGATGCCAGTACGTCTGCTTACTTCACGTTGGATATCTGCGTAGCTCCAAGCTTTCAATTCCTTCGCATAATCGAGAACTTGCGCAATGACTTTTCGCCTGGCCTCTGGATTGCGCCATAGCTTAGTCTCGATAATCACCAATCGACCCTGCGGCGTGATATAAACAACATCAATTGGACCGGCTCCGGTATTCATCTCCATACAAAGCGGACACACCTGCTGATATGCAGGATCAATTTCTAATAATGGAAGTGACTGCGGATTCTCAAAAAGCCGATTCTGTAACCAATTTTCACTAAAACCACTGCCAAAAGGCACTCGTTCCAGCAATTCAGTTTCACCTTTATCGTTAACAATGAAAGGAGTGGCATACATCGGATAAATTTCCTGTAAAAATGCTAAGATAATTATTTAGAATGATTGTATTTATTGTGATTATTGGTTTATTCTAACATAGATAAACCAAATAGCTTCATAAATACAGGAAATTATGCATACACCTACCCCACGCAGCAAAATCTGTTTGTATGATAACTGTCGTTTTTAGCTAGGTGCGCGATGCCCTTCCTCCGGGCGGTTATAGCTCACAAAAGCAGCAAGGGAGGAAATGCAATTGCATTGACTTATAGAGTGACAAGCAAAGCCTGCTTGGTGGGCGGGCTGTAGTGTAAATACCTTAGAAATATTGTAAATAATATGTATACGACATATTATTATATTAAATTACATTTAATGAGACATAAAAATAATATTTATTATTTTAAATAATCATCTATTGGCGAAATATTGCTTACCGGCCCTGGCCAAACTCTACTACAGATAGATATGTTGACTCTTAAAGCTCGAATGATTCATGCAGACAGATAAGACGCTTTCCTTGCAATAATAACTCATAGCCCTGTTTTTTTTTACTCGGAAGTTTAAGTGTTGACGCACCAACTTTTTCCATGAAGTGCATGTAATCTTGATAGTTTTTAACAGCGATGCTTTCCTTATAAAGGGCTGTCTTGAACACTACGACCAATAGCACTGATATATCAGCACCTTCCGCTATTGTACCAGCCGTAGCGTAAAGAAGCTGATATCGGATATCAAACATGGATGGATCTGGTTCATGAAAGTGCAAAGCTAACAGCTTTTCTATCCGATCAGGTGCGTTCGTTGAAGTTCCAATTATCTGTTTTGCTTTCGACGCAAGGTAACTATCCTTCACTAAGGCACCAAAAGTCTCATCAACCTTTGCTTCAACACCAACAAATACTGTCTCGCCTTGATCGGTTGATACAAATATAGCAATGTCATGCATACGGCCACGACCGAACTTATCAAAGCGAACCTCATACTCAGGAATTACACGTTCAATCACAATATTTTTGCAAATCGCTTCTTCAACCCATTTTTGTATGACTTTGCCACCATTTCGATTGATGATAAACTCGGCAGCTGAATAAGCACTTCGCCCATCTTTCCACTGATGTGATGTCTGTGGAGTATTATAGAGCTTCGCCCAGTCTACTAGACTTTTTATTTCGTACCCTCGCGAATCCTGAACCCTCATTGTCACCATAATTTAATTTTGATAGGAGAGATATAGAGTGTCTTTTTGCCCTTATTCTCAGGTTTTCACAAATTTGGTTGCAATTAACCTAAACTGGAATCAGCAACGTTGCCAGTCAGTGTGTTGTAACTCAAATCTTGGCATCGCTCCCAACTTTTTTTCATAATAAAATTGTAACCTTTCTCTCATCTGCACGTCTATAAAGAAGTTGCATTAAACAAAGGTGGAATGTTTTTGTCAGACAATGGGTCTGGCTAAGCACTCGACCACACAAAAAAAAGGAATGATTACATGCACTCAAACAAAGGCTTAATAAAATCGTTGGTAACATTATGTGCTATTCTCATGCTTTCATCAACGGCAATGGCTGGAAACGGACATGGGCCAGGTGACGGTACTGGTACCAGTGATGGTATAGATAATAATGGACCGGGCGACTGCAGCACAACTCAAACCCTAACGATTGACAACCATCAATTATTTGCAGGTAATGGTAAAGGCGAAGGGAACAAAGGTAGTGGTGAGAATGGCGGAGATGGATCGGGCGACGGCACTGGTACGGGTGACTGTGTAAATTCTTGATCGAATCCCTATAAATCTTGATCTTTAAGCAGTCCTCCACCTGATTAAACAGGTAAGGTGGGGGACGCAACAATTTGAGACGAATCTTCCTCAATATACAATTTGGAAATAATGCTAAATTCGTCTGTTTTTCCTTTGTAAAGTTATAGAAAATAACTCACAGAATCTCTGTGATTGATGATCTGGAAGCACCTTCTTTGAGAATTTCTACAAGTGTCACGCTTTTCATTGACCGGGAGTAGTCTTTTCGCATATAGTGTAAAAATAAATACAAGATAAAGCCAAACCTGCTGCAAGACAGGGACGGAAAGCTACGGGTCTTTATAGACAGCCGAGTTGCCTTTAAAAAGGTGGCTCGGTTTTTTTTTGGTTAACGATTCCGAATATAAAGATATCACAAAAGATTTTTTTAGTGAAACTATGTGTCAGTTACTCCAACCTTGAAGTTCTGTTTGAAGACTGCAAACGAAGTGGAGGTTCCAAATGGATAAGATCTGTCTATTTTAAATAGACCAACACCTCATCTGATATAAATTAACAATGCATTTTGTATTATGGAGGATCGATGTGAAAACAAAAAACTGTATCAGTATCATATTGTTTTTAACCGTTTTCGCCAGTTCTGTTCAAGCAACCCAATATGTTGTTTTTGCATGGAATGATCTTGGAATGCATTGCTACAACCGAGATTTTAGAGATTTAGCTGTCCTTCCGCCCTATAATAATCTTATGGCACAAGTTATCAAGGTTGGCAATCCTCCAACAATCATAACCGGTGGTATTACTGTTACGTACAGTTTTCCAGACAACACTTACTCGGTTGGAAAATCTAATTTCTGGAATTATGCACAACAGCTTTTCGGTGTTAACTTGCCTCCCAATATTGGCCTTACAGGAAAAGGACTCTCTGGAGTTATGGATAGGAAAGGAGACCATTTTATAGCAGAAGGAATTCCACTTACCGAGTTTCAGGATAGTGCTCCTTCTTTACCTTATCCCTACCAATTAGCAAATATTGTTGTACGTGACACAGCTACCAATTCAATACTTGCGCGCCAGACAACAGTGGCTCCAGTATCAACAGAAATGCGCTGTGACAATTGCCATTATGATGGTGGCGTTGATGATATCTCTACAGGTAGAGTGGAAACAAATATCCTTACTCTGCATGATAAAGAAAACAGTGAGGAGTATCCACCCGGTCACACTGGTTTGCTCATGCAGCGTAGACCTGTCCTCTGTGCAGAATGTCATGGGTCGAATGCATTGAATGCTGCTGGAGTGACAGGAGTTCCTAATCTTTCAAGAGCAATGCACAGAAAACATGCGGATGAGGTGGATGAAAGTACCGATGGTTGTTATCTCTGTCATCCCGGACCGCAAACCAAATGTCTACGGGATGTGATGAGTACAAAAGCGGGTATGGGTTGTGTTTCTTGCCATGGAAATATGGATAAGGTAGCACAAAACCCAGCTCCATGGCTGAATGAACCCCGGTGTGATTCTTCAGCCTGCCATGGCTCTAAATATGCACAAAACCAAGTCTTATATAGAATGTCAACAGGCCACGGAGGTCTCTATTGCTCAGCTTGTCACGACAGTCCTCATGCTATTGCCCCAAGTCGTGAACAAAATGATGCAATCAAATTTATATCTCTTCAAGGTCGCCCTGGAACACTTTCAAAGTGTACAGTATGCCATTTATCACCCCCTGATGCACCAGGACCGCATGGCTCCTTTGGTTCAGAATCCTCTCTTTCTCCTGGTATTTTTCTTCTTCTACTGAAAAATAATCCGTAATTTTTTCGAATAATGAACAGTTGTTCCCAAAATGAGATCAAGAGATGGTTCCTGTGCACCTTCAGATTGAAGATAATTCCAGACAATCTCGGAGATCGCCGGACTATGGACTTACCGGAAGTGATACAATGGAATTGGCAATTTCTGGACCTTGGGATGTTGGCACTGACGGTCAGACCGGCCTGGAGGAAGTCATTCATATCCTGGGGTG
>NZ_BAAHYZ010000040.1:0-21158 GCF_054657295.1 Desulfocastanea catecholica | reverse complement strand
TAGCAGAGTTGAGACGCTATCCAGCCGCCCAAGCGCCAGCAGCGCCTGATCGAACTTGCTGCGCAGCTCCGGCGTCCAGTCGATGGGCGGACGCGGTGGCAGCGGAGAGGGCACAAAAGCCTGGGCCTTCTCACCCACCGTCGAAATGGTCACGTATTTACCTTGGAGTTCTCTCTTCATCCCGCCAGCCTCGAAACTAAAATAAGATTCGCTTTTATTTTATCTTGTTGCGATATCCTAAAATAAAAAGATGGGCAGGAAAAATCAAGCAGATTTTTCAATTGGCTATTTCCATTTTCCCAGAGGAATGTTCGACGCCATCATGCTCATGGTAAAGAAGAAAACCAGTGAAAATGCGACAGTTTTTTCAGACACAAGATAGTTCCTGGATCTTGGACAACATAAAAGAGGGCACGCCTCTTTTTGACTCTTCTGGCAATCTCAATGTCAACATCTTTCAAATATATCCGACCGTTGTCTATAAGTCTTATATCAAAAAAATCTTCCAGACAATGTTTCATTTTTATTATTCGGGGGATAGATCGGCTTTCGGCTTCCCCGGCCACCCCACCCTCCTATCTGATTTTGTTCCCGGAGTTTTCCGCTGCGCTACAACCACCGCCAACAAATTACAAAGGGTGTGTTGGCCGGCGCGATCCACCACCCTTGTAACTGCGAAATATCACCCACCCTTAGATCTCTTTTTTCCTACTGCCCTTCCATCTTTCAAAATTGCGTTGTGGAATTTACCCTCCGGAACCGCACAACAGTTCCAGAAGGTGCATACCCCACGCAGAAAAATCTGTTTGTATGATAACTGTCGTTTTTAGCTAGGTGCGCGATGCCCTTCCTTCGGGCGGTTATAGCTCACAAAATCATCAAGGGGGGAAAAGCAACTGCATTGACTGACAGCGTGGCAAGCAAAGGGGCTTGCTGGGCGGGCTGCGGGGCAATTCTTTAGAAATCTTGTAAATAATTTGTAGGCGATATATTAAATTACATTTAATGAGATATAAAAATAATAATTAATATTTTAAATAATCCTCTATTGGCGAAATATTGCTTACTGCCCTGGCTCTTCTTTAGCTATTTGTCTTTACAGATATCCAGAGGTTATCATTCATATGATGTGATCCATGCTTTCTTAATTTATTTTCGATATCACAATGAGTTATTTTTTTTCGAAAAAAACGGTTGAATTCAGCAGAATGCGCAGCTCCGCTAGAATGCTTTATTAGCTTCTTTTGAGTTCATTTGGTAAAAATGCGTCTATTTCATTGTCAGAAAAAGTCATATCCTCCTGTTTCTGCAATGCCTCTTGCGCTTTTCTATAGGCTTGGTAAGTCGTGCTTGGTGATCCTGCGTAGATCGAATGGAGTTCAAGCAGCAATTTATCTCTTTCGGTCTGGAGCGACTCGAGAGGTTTCTCCCCCATATTGAGATCTACAAGAAGGGACAAATACCTTTCTCGTATCATCCAGATTTCATTTGCTGCCTGTTTGTGCTTTTGCCCAAATTCGCCGAGGTCGTAATTCTTTGTATATGCGTTAAGAACCAATAGAGCCGTTGACAGGACAACGCCAATCGCGGCACCGATATTCCCTGAGCCCAAGAAAGTAGAGATAAACCCACCAGTAGTTAGCGCAGACAAGGCGATTTGCCATATTTTTATGGCAGCAAGCCGCGCCAAAAGTATGTCTGCACACTTTTCATGTGTTTTGTGCGAATAAACGACTCTGCCGTAGCACTCTCTAAGTTGACCCTCGAGTATTTTTCGCGACTCTGATGTATCATTAGTCTGGGAATGCTGTTCCAAAGATTTCTCTCCATTTTTGGTTGGCAGACCACTCCCTCTTTGGAGTTGCTGTTTCGTGGTTGATTGCCTCTACTGAAATATTGTAGCAACGCCTGGCTTTGTACTGGAATAAGCCTTTTCCGTAAACGTATTGACTGCTCCCTGGTGCTTTCCAGAACTCTTGGGTGGCACTCTGGTTGGCCATCCACTCAAAGAAGTCACGACACATAAAATCATAGTAAAGGAAAGATTTGTCCCTATGACCCCAATTGGCGATAAATTGATAGGAAAGCGTATCAACCAATAAGCCGCCGATGGGCACATCCCACTTCCTTTTCCACGCTCGCATCATTCGGCAGAGTCGAATCAAATTGTTGTTGCAAGCCGCGTTTCTTTCTTTGATTGCTGCTATCTCAGGTCTAGGATTTGTAGATCTCCATCGGCCACCATTGTTTGCATCTGGGTATGTAAAACTATTTGCAGTGTTTATAAATGCAGGAACAACTTCAAACGAAATTCCATCTGTAAAAGGAACTACTATTACCTGCCCATCGGCTCTTATGCTCGTGGTCGAGTAGGTTTTTTCAATTGTTTTTTTTACAGCTTGAAGAAGTGCTGATTGGCCGTTTCCTGTGTAATTGTCGTATATTGTATAGATTGTGGCTGGCAGTTGGAAAATCATATCCAAGTCGCTGAAGCCATTAATAGCGGTGTTTCTACCATAGGACCCAACATAAAGGCTGTGGGAGGTATCAGATGTTGTGGACCAAAAATCAGTATTCAATCTTCTAGTAATGTTTTTATAACGGGTTGAAATGCTGCTGGTACTCTGAACTGTAAGATTCGAGCAAAACCCACTGAACCACTCAGCTAAGCCCATAACATCACCATAATTTTCTTTCTTAAAGCTAAATGTAAGTTAACATACTGCCGACTTGGAACCGCTATACTTGATCTTTAGGTTAATTTTATCAAAGCCGATAATGCTGGGGTCGAAAAAGGACGAGTTTTTGCTTGAGTCGTCTCGTCTCTAAAATGTCATAAGTTGTCAATTTTGCTAAAATCAATGTATTTCCAATCAGTATTTCCAGGTCGATAGGAGATATCTTTCGCAAATAAATCTGTACACCATAAAGTCCCCGTGACATAGGGGCCCCCCTATGTCACGGGTTGCTGGTTTTAAAGTTATCCTTTGGGTGGGAAATCGTCGTTTCCGGGTGGTATTGTATTCTTTTCTCGGATTCGACCATTGACTCCCTTGATAATCACCTCACCGCCCCCCTGATTGGCTAAATTTTTCCTTGCGGCATCAATGGCTGCTCGTTGTGTTGAATGTACACTTGTGGGTCTAATTGCGTCATTTCTCTTGTTTTCCCAAGTTTTGTCCGGTCGTCTTGAGATTGTTCTGTCTCTTCCTTTGCTCATATGCAACTCCTATAGATTGATGATTTTGGAAATGTGCTTTATAGAGTGTTTGCCCTGTCCGGCAGTAGAATCTACCGAACAGGACAGAAGGTTAATGGAAGATCAGGTAGAGCAGTACAACACCAACCACTGCCCAGGCTAATAATCCAGAAACCTTCAGGGTTAGATCACCCATGAAGCACCTCTTTGAGAAGGTTAGCGCGAGCTGCATCCGATTTGATCGATTCGTGCGGAATGTATTTGACTTCCAAAGGAGGAGAGAGTAGAAAATGTAGACCGTTTTACATTTTTCTTTTACGTCCCATCGTAAGAGAGCCAACCCGAATACCTCTTCCCCAAGAGATATTCGGGTTTCTTGCTTTAACTCGCTGTATGTATGCCTATATACACCACATTTATGGCGGTCTCAAGACCAAACTACAACACATGGTATCTTTCGCCAAGAGAGGCCGGATTTCAGGGGCTTCAGGGGAAATTATTTTTTTCAACAAAAAATATATTTGAGAAAAATATATCTACGTTTTTTTATAGTTAACGAGTCATTTTAGCTAGATAAACATAACTAATTAATGTATCTCTCTAAACTTCGGCCAAAACCTCCTTCAGTTCTATTGTCCCAACATGTAAATATTCTTTTGTGCTCCTGATAAAAAAAGGGTTAAGTATACGGGGTTTAGACCTCTTTCATGTCGAAAAGGCAAAGTGACGAAGATCTGGGTATCGACCTGACTGGTTGGGAAAAAGATTTTGATGTTATCAAATTTTTTGTCTTTGATGTCGCCCCGGATAAGTTTTTTGATACCATTTTCAAAACAGCCTCAAAAAAAGCAAAAGCTTGAGATTGATTATTTGGGGAGATAGATCGGCTTTCGGCTTCCCCGGCCACCACACTCCTATCTGATTTTGTTCCCGGAGATTTCCGCTGCGCTACAACCACCGCCAACAAATTATAAAGGGTGTGTTGGCCGGCGCGATCTTCCATCCTTGCAACTGCGAAATATCACCTGCCTTTAGATCTCTTCTTTTCCTACTGCCCTTTCTATCTTTCAAGATTGCGTTGTGGAATTTACCTTCCGGAACCGCACAACAGTTCCGGAAGGTGCATACCCCACGCAGAAAAATCTGTTTGTATGATAACTGTCGTTTTTAGCTAGGTGCGCGATGCCCTTCCTTCGGGCGGTTATAGCTCACAAAAGCAGCAAGGGGGGAAATGCAATTGCATTGACTGACAGAGTGGCAAGCAAAGGGGCTTGCTGGATGGGCTGCGGGGGTAAGTCTTTAGAAAACATATAAAAATGCAACGATATATATTTATATTAAATTACATTTAATGAGATGATAAAACAATATTTAATATTTTAAAAAATTTACAGAATTAAATCCCGACCCAATACTCATAGCGAACTATGAGTATTGGGTCAGTTCATCCCCGCGAATGCGGGGAACAGGCCATGCCGATAATGCAATTGATACCGATTTACGGTTCATCCCCGCGGAGTGCGGGGAACAGGCCTTTTGAAGGTCATTTTAAACTATTAGGTTTTCAAAGAACAGTCAAGTCTACCGAAAAAATCGGGTAGTTTTCAGGGTTCTTTCATGCAGTTGGAACAATTGATAAAAGTCCAAGACCCATAACCTTACCATGGCCGATACCAGTATATAAAGCCTCCTTAAATCTGGATGTTTCGGAAATGGTAAGAATCCCATCGTACAGCACCGAAAAAATGCTGATCGAATTGTCAGAGTGTTGTCTGTCGCGGAGTATCTGATCCTGGGAAATTCTTACATCCACCCGCTCTACTGGTGGCTCTGAGAAATCAAATGATGATAATTGCGGGAGAGTAAAGCCATGCTGTAACCCTTTCCGCTCAATCCATTTTTCTTGATCAGCAAGTTGCAACAAGCCCTGACGCTTTCCATTGCGTGTTACACATGGGTTGGCACGTAGCCTGAAACGAAACCGTTGCCCCTTGATGAAAGAATCAATCTTTAACTTTTCGTTCAAATTTATTGCTGGATCAGCCTGCAACAACCATCCCTTCACTCCAATTCCGCTCCAATCGGGAACTTTTCGACTCTGCACAATAATTCGTGGGCAGCCGGAGGTATCCGTTTCCGGCTCGAGTCGCCATAAAAATTCGCCTGAAGGGCACTTCGTGTCTGACGGGCTGAATGCCCGACAAAGAGTCGAATGGAGCTGGTACGGGTTAGACAAGTCCCGGCGAGCATCACGGCAGCGTAAATCCAGGTGAATTCTATTCAGGAACATAGGCCACCTCCTGAGGAAAAGGAATCAACTCTGAGCATACAAACCGTGCCCCAAATCGCCGTTCAGCAAATGATGACAGCGGTTGGTCCATTTTGAGGACACCCGATCCATCCTGCGACTCATAGGAAATGAGAATTTTTTCAGGCAGGTCTTCCCATTTTCGCCGGTTGGCTATCCATGGCCAGCGTGATAAAAGCTCCATTAACGGGGCATCCTGTACACCACCCTCTATCCAGATAGACTCAGATGGCACATAGGATTTGCGTCCCAATGCCAAGGTCCAAACGGGATTACCCAAAGAGGCGTGGATCCGTTCCAAAAAGGATATGTCATCACATTCTAAACCTACTAAAAAAGCCGCATCGGCAAGATGGAAGCGTTGTGAAACAACGCCACCACCTTTGGCTTGCTTTCCTTCCGCCTTGATGATAGTGTCGCCTGCGGCACATCCAGCTGTCTGGTAGTCCATCTTTGGAATTCCCGGTCGATCATGGCGTACCGCCATGATCAGACGTGTGAGTGGTTCCAGATCCACCCAGTTCTCTCGGTCTATGCCCATGGCGGCCGCCAGTAGACCAATTACTCCGGATTTACTCGGTTCTTTCCCTGTATCCCTTTGGTCAAAGCGACTGGTAGTTCCCCATGACTGCATGGGCCCCATCAGACGAAGTAATAATGTGGCCATAGGTTTACTCCTGTACAGTCAAAAGGGCCTTGTCGAGAAGTTCCTTCATCGTTGGCAAAATTGTGCCTATTCCATCTACATCAGCCTCAGTGAGGTTGAGGATAAACGTTTTCTCCTCACCACCGAAAGCCGCTTGCAGCGTCTTGGCCTTATTTACCAACCCCTCTGCGGATTTCCTGGTCAAAGATTCATCCCTTTTCACTCGGACCGATGTTTCAAAAGCATTGGCTAAATTGCGGGGGGCAGTATTACTACGCACTGAAATCGAAACAAACTCCGGCGGGTTGTGGGCTGCAAAGGTGTTCTGTTTGCCGGTTGGTTCAGCCACCATAAAGCCTTCCAAAAAGGCCCTCAGTCCTTTAGCTGCCAGTTGCTTGTCATTCTGGAGATTTTCCACGAGCTTCTCCCAGTCAACCACGGCATACCGATAAAAACAGGCCGAATTAAACTCCACCGTTCCAATCATGTCGGCACCGGCATTGTCTTCTGGTTTGAGGTCATCCACGGCGGTGTAAAAATCGAATTCACGTTCAACTGCATGGGTTGAAATGGCATGTGCTACCTGGCAAGCGGCGTTCTGGTTTTTTTCGGGCATGTCAGCGAGCATACGCCCGAAAAGGGCCACATCCAATGCCTTCCCGCCATTGAAAACTTTATCGAGCGCCTTCTTCAATTCGGGATCAGCAGCTTTGGCAGCCTGTTTCTTGGCTTTGCCTTTCTTTTTCCCTTCATCAGTGGCTGTCTCTGGTGCTGTAATAGTATCCCATTTTGCGTGGATAATGTCTGCTATCCCAGAAACTTCACGCTGTCCTAAAAACAGAAGATACTCGTTCTTTCCGTCCTCTTTTATTGAAAGCTCCATGGCTCCCAAAGCGAGGCGCGCTTTTTCGGAAGCTTCGACTGCGGTACGCCCCTTTTCGCTCAAGGATTTGACAATGACATCCAAAACGCGCTTGGTACGGAAGGCTACATCATCCTGCTCCAGGATGTCTTGCTTCACTAATCCTGTGAAATGCTGCCGTATCGCACGCTTGATGCATTGACTGGAGATACGTGCTCGACGGGATCCCCCGAAAAAAGCATCCTTAGGGGCACCGGTATCGTCTCTATTCAGATTTGAAGGCGCAAAGTTCTGTAGCGCGTGAATCTCGATAATCTTTTTCATTTGGTTATCTCTTTGTTGGCGTGATGTTCAGTTTCTGTTGTATGGGTAAGATTTCGGTAAAAGTCACGAGCCCAGCCGGTCTGGGTTCGCTTCTGTTCGTCATTCCAATCGAGAAGCTTTGTCAACAGATCCTCAAAGTCGATAGCTTGCTCCTTGAGAAGGGCCATCATCTGACGCAAACGGTGTGGTAACTGATCTTGATCAGCATCCAACAGGGTAATAAAGCGATTTTCAGTGCTGGTGGAACCACTTGAAGCCTGGTAGGCCGCGCATGCCTTTCCAAGAGATGTCGGTTGCCCTTTTAGACCTTCGCGCGAATGTGCGGCCCAGAGGCCAGCCACAAGATAGAACATCTCCCGCCGCCATGAGTTATTCTCCCTCTTTATGAAAGGTTCGACGTAGGGATAGGCGGGTACGAATAATCCAGGGGCGAAAGCGAGACTCCGCCGCAGCACTGCCCGCACCTTGGTATCCTTTTCATTAAGGCCTTCCAGCCATTCAATGAATCCGTTCATGCCACTTCCTTTTAGGGTTCAAGTTTCGTAATTTCATCGTTCAATTCCTTCAGCTTACGCTCAACCACTCTTTCAGCTTTTACCAGCGCACGGATGGCCCAAACATCGCCGGTAGATACCGAAGTGCTATGCTGTGCCCAAGCTTCCCGCGTGGCATCACGAACAAATTTAAGCCACTGGCAACGGATGTCTTCAGGCTCTCTGTCCAAGGTGTAATCCTGCAGGATCTTGTGAAAGCAAGATTCAAGAGTGGACCAGTACCAGGAACTCACTGCCATCTGGTCCAAAAACGCGCTGATATCCTTTCCCGCGGGTTCACGATTCCCTCGGCTTAAAAGATCGCGTGCAAACGAGCGGCACGCTACCCACAAAGATTTCTGCGCATCTTCGGCATCGGCGAGGAGTTGACGAATTTCGGTTCGGATGAAGCGATCTCCTGCCAATGCCATAGGTAATGAAAAGCGCTCCATACGCCAATACTTGATTTTTGCTTTGTTGTTTGCCTGCCCTAGGATAAAGACCGATCGTGGAAAACGCTCCATGTTAGATCGGGTTAATGAAATCGCATGCTCTATCACCTGTGGTGCAAGATGAGATCCGTCAGGAAGCAGGGAATCGAAATCCCGCCAAAACCCTCGGTCGCGGAATTGAAAAGGCAGCTTCCCTTTTTTGTCGTCAATCCTGTAACCAAGCATAGGATCAGTCTGATCAATTGAAGTATTTCCCACACCGGAGGCAAACGCCAGCTTTGCTATTTGACCTGTAACATCAGCCTTCAAACGAATTGAACGAATTCTCCAAGTATATCGATCGGCAAGACCATTCGAGGCTCTTTCGATCCCATTTTTCAGACTATCGACGGACTCGGGATCTCTTTCCCACAAAGGCTGATCAGAGCCAATGATCGTACGATTCTGTGGAACTAGAGAAAGCAAAAGACTATCCTGGAGATTGCATCCAAGAGGCAAGACCATTACAGACGTTGCAGAGGGTGCGGTACCGGTGTGTGCTAGTTCGCTTTTGCCGCAACTAACGGAAAATGTCTGAGTAGTCAGCATCCAGCGGGTCGCCGCACTTTCGGAAATGGTACCCGGCACTTCGACATCGACATGATCAAAGAGCACTTTGGCATTGTCGACATTATGCTCCGCAGCAAGAACGGTCCAGGCTCGCCACGTTTTCGGTTCAAATGTGGGAATTTGCCCAAACGGATGTTTCTCATCAAACAACCAGAACCGATCTCGCCATTTTTCCAGATATAACGTTATCCTGTTGGCCGGTATCCCTGTCCTGAACAAAGTCTTGGCCTGGTCGATATCGGTCGGTCCCTCCAGCGCGCGGTACAAGACCGCCAGTAAGAAGCGGTGTAGGGCTGCCATTACCAAAGGGGATGAATCCTCAATTACGGTAATCTCCTTGGACCGCAAAAGCGTGTCGCGGATTCCCAGTTCGTTGCGGGTTCCGTCAGGAAATCGTACTGGTATCCATTTCTCATCTATCAGATTATATCGGCTCATTCGGTCTCCTTTGATTCGTACACCAGGTTCATCTTCATCGTAAAGAACGAATCTCTCAGGTTGGTTCCACGATGCATCATCAGGAAAGCCAATGATCGCCTGGTTTGCCTGCCCCCTGAGGGCATAGCTCTTCCTTCGACTTTGCAGCCGGATCAGCCTGCTCTTCTCAGGCTAGTTTTTTGTAAGATCCGCATTTGCGTTGAGCGGCATCTTGTTCCTGTTGACGTAACACCGCACCCAGACGCTGTATGTTACGTGCCACCACCGCCATGGCAATGTAGCGTTTAAATCCCTTGAGACCGTGATCTGGACATTTGTCCAGTCCGTGGACTTCAAGGGCGTTGATTGCCGATTCCACCCTTGTAACTGCGAAATATCAACTGCCCTTAGATTTCTTCTTTTCCTACTGCCCTTCTATCCCTCAAGATTGCGTTGTGGAATTTACCCTCGGGAACCGCACAACAGTTCCGGAGGGTGCATACCCCACGCAGCAAAATCACTTGTATGATTGTCGTTTTTGGCTAGGTGCGCGATGTCCTTCCTTCGGGCGGTTATAGCTCACAAAAGCAGCAAGGGGGGGAAACACAACTGCATTGACTGACTGAGTGGCAAGCAATGGCGCTTGCTGCATGGGCTGCGGGCTAAGTCTCTAGAAAACATATAAAAATTCAACGACATATATTTATATTAAATTACATTTATTGAGATTATAAAATATTATTTGGTATTTTAAATACTCGCATAGGCGAAACATTGACTACCGGCCTGTTAAACTCCAATGTAGCGATCTTGACCTTTGAGATCTGAGTTGGCAGCATCTTTGTGGTCAGATGATTCTACCCTCTCCAGAAGAAATTCATGGGTTTTCTTTTAAACTATTTTTCTGAACGACTATACCTTCTTTTTCAACTGTGATTTAATCGAGAAATATTTATTTATAAAAACTCATGTAAGGCACCTAAAATTATGCTCAGAAGAAAAACACTACAGCTTTCAGTTATTTTTTTTATGTTTTCCTGCCTACTTTTGCCAGCCCATGCCGAAGAACCGGTTGATAGCCTTATTCCTGTCTTGTCGTTGCTTCTCTTTAGCAGCAAGGATTGCAATGGTGACAATCATGGTACGGCATACTTAGATATTTGTGATAACTGTGTGGGTGGTACTACAGGTGAATCTCCATGTAGTGTAGTAGAGACCGTGGCCTCGGCAGGCCAAACATGGATGGATCGCAACCTTGGGGCTGCGCGTGTTGCCACAAGTTCAACCGATGCCAACGCCTACGGTGATTTATATCAGTGGGGCCGGCTGGCCGATGGGCATGAGAAGCGTACCAGTCCCACAACTACAACCCTTAGTACAACTGATGTGCCCGGTCATGGCGATTTTATCTTATCGCCCCGTTTCCCCTACGATTGGATAACTCCGCCAGATCCTAGCCTCTGGCAGGGGGTGTCCGGCACCAATAATCCATGTCCACCAGGGTTCAGGCTGCCTACAGACCCAGAGCTGGAAACAGAACGCACTTCTTGGAGCAGTGGTGACTCAGCTGGTGCCTTTGATTCACCGTTGAAGCTTGTTGTGGCGGGTTTACGCAGTCAAAGCAATGGTACGCCGTACGACGCAGGCAGCGACGGCTTCTACTGGAGCAGTACGGTGGATGGCAGCGGCAGTCGCTACTTGTACTTCGACAGCGGCGACGCCTACATGCGCGACGTCAACGTCCGTGCGATCGGCTTTAGCGTCCGTTGTCTTAAGGATTGATGGGAGCTCCTCCTGCTGCAATGCAAGGTGGGGCTTTGTTATTACTGGGAAAGTGATGAAAATGAATACGCTTTATAAAGCACTCCTTACCGGCTTGCTGATCTTTTTTTCTCTTCCGGTCACCAACAACTCCGCCTGGGCCAAGTTCGCCATTTACTCCCAAACCGCCTTAAATTTAGAACTGACCGGATATAACGGTCTCACCGAAAGCTCCCTTTTCAAAGGCAGCATTTCTGCCGGGGGCAGCCGTGAAATTGATACACCCTATCGTGGGCTTGCCCTGCTGATATGTGCCGATGGGCAGCGTTACCCGGTAATTATCGGCAATGACTTTTTTACCCTGAAAATTGCTACTCCCGCCGAGCCGCCTTCTTTTACCGGCAGTAGTGAAAATGAGTTCTTTTACCAAAAGTTGGCGGGAGGTACACGCGAAGGTCAAAAATCCAGTTTCGCTCCCCTGATGCTTCAAGCGAAACAGCTGCTGGAGTCAAGCCATTCCATCCACACCATCGAAGAATTGACTGCCAAGAAAAAAGAGTTTCATGATTTTGTTCGAGATCATTACGACAGCCTCCAGCACAGCGATATGGTCAGATGGCTTATTGCGCAATATTTCATGATGCATGAGTATGTCGATTATCATATCGCGGATGCTCCGGCTACCGATATCAAAAACAACTACCAACAGGCGGTTGTGGAAGGGGTAGGGAACTGGCTTGAGATATTAAAGAGCTATATCCCGGAGCATGAGATCTTGAATCACTGTGTTGCTCTCTATTACAACCGGAGTATGGTTACCCTGGCCTCGCTGATCATCGAACATTATAGAGATATTGCCTATTGCCCAGGGGGAGAAGGAAAAACGATACTCTTCCCTGCAGACCTGCGCCTTACTGATGCGAAGGGACACGGAGAAACCAGGTTGAGTGAATTCAACGGCAATAAGATAATTGCCGTTGTCTCGGATGATTGCCCCGTGTCAATGGCTGAGACAGTAAGCAAGGCACGTAAGCTGGTTGAACAAAAAGAAGATGTAACCTTGATTGTGGCGCCGCTACAAGAGCTGTCTGAGAAATATTTTTCCATGAACAGGATGGTATGCGGTGGAAACATCTTCTTTGTCAATGATGCAAGATGGCAGCAAGGAAATTCAGTCAAAAAAATGAGATTACCATTATTCCAGCGGATCAGTTCCTCTCTCAACTAACTCTGGCTGTTGCCGGACAATTATACCAAAGAGAGCCACTCCAAATCTCATCTAGTTTGACACCGGCTAAAACGCTGACATTCTAAGAAAAAATCAACTTGAGAAATTGTTCCGAGATTCTATCAACGCAAAAACATCATTGAAACCTTTTGAAATTCAATATTGCTCATGTTGACCTAACAGAAAAGAGTCATTTTAAAATCCCAGATTAGTTCCAGACAATCTCGGAGATGGGCAAATCCCTTACGAGGCTGACTGTTCAAAATAGATAGGAGAAATGTTAACTCCGATCGTTGTTAAGATCGAATATAGATATAGCTTTTCTATCCCCTCAAACTACCTTTCAACCAAACCGCTGTTTGATGTAATCAGTCATCTGACTTGGTGAAAGCGAGGCAGATGATGCCCCTGCCCTTACATAAAACTCTTCAGTGTTACCTTGTTTGAGGTAAATGGGGATGTTGCTCGGATTACAGTCGACAACTAAAACGCGTTTGTGTTGTAGATCCTCGAAATGCGGAAAGATATGCAACATCGAGGCAGTACCTAGGCGAGATTTGATTATATTTCCAAGGTGCAGATCCATTTTGTCTTCATTGTCAAAACCATCATTGTCTAAGCCCAATACTTCACCTTTGTCGGCTACACCGACGATCAAAGTCCCACCTTTGCGTGAGTTTAAGAAACCCGCAATAGTCTTAACGATAGCGTGTTCCATCCTAGGGTCCTTTTCGCCGGTCTGCAAGTTGGCTCGAAGGGTGGCCTTGAACTCGGTGGATATTCCTTCACCGATGGCTAGCTTATCTTCAAGTGTTTCTGGATGCTCTACTACAGCGTCACCTTCAGTTAGTCGGGTAAAACCATCGCGGATTACCCTGGCAATAAGTAAACGTCTAGCTTCCAGAAATTCTTTGTAACTCATTTTTTCCCAGTTTTCTGGTAGCGCGTGCCAATAGGCCATATCCGCATTTTCTTTTGTGGTAAATCGCTCGCAGTATGCAGAGTAGTAATCAGAAGGAACTGAATCGGAAATGGCTATATTGTCATTCCATTCTACCAAAGAAAAATTGGCAATTTGGTTTACGTCGCGTGGTTCTTTTATACCTAAGTCGAAAAGAAGTTTTTTAGGAAATAGATGATGCCGTTCGACTACTGATTTCTTTGCCTTAATAGATGGGTCAAGGGCGTTCCAAATCTTTTTCTTTGAAAATAAAGCTCGTGCTTCTAGCAAGTTAAGTGCGGCATTGTACGCAAACTGTAAGGGGCTGGAAGCTGAAGAAGTCTCAAGGCGCCCAGGTAGATTTACGGCCCAGAAATCATCTGTAAGTTCAATTTTTATTGTCTTATCTATCCAAATCAGGAACCCGGTGCCATCATCAATCGTTCTCAACGCTGCCAAGTCTCGTTCCATGATTGTTTCCGGGGAACCACCGGTATATCTGGAAGTAAGGGCAGCCATGAAAAACCATCGACCTATAGCGTGATTTAGGTCGAAAGGATTGATACCCAACTTGACACGACCGATTAAATACAGGGTGTAGGCATAGAAGAGGGTGAGTTTTGAGCTTACCATGCTAGAGCCTCGGAAACCAGCTTGTTGCAGTATGCCAAAAAAATCATGCCAGTGTTGGAGGTTCAGAGTTTGTTGCTGTGCCTCCTGTAAAATGGCGAACTGTTTCTCACGCTGTTCCGGACTAAACACATCAGTTTCCAAGTCTTTTCCACGCAGCAGGGCATAGGCATATTTCAATCGGGCACGTCGAAAACCGCAGCCTATTGATACACGGAGTAGCTGGTCAGGGTCAGGGTCAACGAAGTAATTGAACGGGCTTGCTTTGGTTTTGTTCGGATGCCGTGCGTCGCGGCAAAAATGTTCAAGCTGCTTGCGGCCATCCTCCCAAAACACAGACATGAGAGTCAAAATGAAGTCTGCTTGGTTTAGTGTTTGCCCTTTGCTATTGATTCGGACAAACACCTCAGCCACCTGCTCCTCATCGATATTGGCCGAAAGTTGAAGAGCTGTGAAAGGAAAACTAGTGAGGCCAAATAGACGTTGAAGAGCGAGCTCGCTCTTCGTAATTTCCTCATCAGTGAACTCGCCCCCGGCCTCCATTCGAATTTTTTTAAGTCGTTCAATATAACCGCCAACAATTGAATATTGGCTTGCGTCTTTGGCAAAGAGTTTTGAGACATCAGGTAGGTATTCAGGGTTTCGGCGGGTAGTGGCGTCGGTCACCTCGAAACTACCATCTAAGGGACGAAAGGCAATCTCGATATGTTCACTCTCATAATTCTCTCGAACCACTGGAATCCCTCTGAGTACAGCATACAGAGAAGTTAAGCGCTGCTGGCCGTCAACGATGAGCAGATTTGGGACTTTCTGGTGTGCATTAGTACCTATCTGTTTCACACCTTTTTCTAACTGGTTTTCCCAAAATAGAAAATAACCAACTGGGTATCCACGGTACATGGAATCGAATAGGTCGCGAACCTTGGCATTTTTCCAGACAAAGGGTCGTTGGATATCAGGAAGTCCTATGTCGCCCATTTCGATAGAGTCCATAAGATTTGAGAGTGGGTAGCCAACTTCTTTGAATAGGGTCGCGCTCATGTTTTTCCCTTGTGGTTTTTTAGGAAGGAATTGATCTAGTTTGCTCTTAAATCTTGTAAGTTGGAGCCAAGGTTGACATCTTTCCAATCAGTATCTCCAGGTCGATAGAAATGTTGATCTCAGAAATAGATAATTGCAGTTCGAGTCCTTTTTTGTCCTTTTTAAAGAGTATTTAAAACTCAAAGAGTATTTAAAACTCCTTACTTATTAGATCAAATTTGAACCTATGTTGATCTGTGCCAGACACAACCACTAAATCTAATTCATTTGTGCATGACGGATAAGCCATCCTTACTACTCCCCCGAAAACGCTATCATGGGGCACTGTTTGTGCCTTTAGAAGTTGTTTGGAAAAATTTTGAATATCTTGAGCCAAACGACGTTGGTGTTCTACCATTAGATTCGATAACGCTGTAACATCACTAGGTGCGAGGCCCCTAAGATCAATGGCTGTTTTGCTGTCTTGATCATGCAAGGCTTCATCGGGATGAAAAATATATATAGATTTATCGTTGCATTTTGCCGTTATATTTTCAGTTGAGAAATTAAATGAGATACCTGACGTATTTACAATAGCAATATAAAAATCCACGGTGCTACCGTAGCTGATACTTCCTGTTGGAAAGTCCAGACCGACACGACTGTATAGTTTTTTTGAAAAAATATGTTGTCGCCCTCCATTATATTGGAGAGATTGACCCTCCAAAGACAAAGCCTTCAATGTAACGGGTCGAGGTTGAGCACAACCAATTAGCAAGGAGAATATAGAAATTATAAAAATCATTAATTCAACTTTACGCATATTGGCGCCCTCGTTAAAAGTGTTTTGGTGACCATCCTTCAGATCTGTATTTCCAGGTCGATAGGATATATTGACTTTGCGAGATTGGCAATTGGCTTCTTTTTTCCTTAGATGAATCAAGAGCAACCCGATCCATTTTATCCCTAATTGGTTTGTCCGGTTAAGTGTTTTTTACTAAACAAATCTGTCACCATCTTCCAGCGAGATAATAGATATTAGACACTACGACAAAATGACTTCATGTATCATTAGTGAACTTTAAGATCAATCATTCTTTGATTATCCATTGATATGTTTATTGTATTAGTTATCCATTGTCTATCCTTGTATTCTATGTGATGTAAATGTGCATGTTGGACAATGATATCTCGTAACAATCGCCTTGTTATTGGAATAGATTCTAATTCTTTTAAAACTTTCTCAATCTCTTTTTTAGGTATCATACTAGTGAAGTTTAACTTTATAGCTATAGCCATAACTCTGAAAGCGGGTGAGTTCTTGTATTTAGTTTTTAATTCTTCTAATAAAGATATAATTGCATCAGAGCCAATAGATTTCGCAATCTTATTGATAATGCCATAAGCTATACCATAATTTAATGCTAAGTAAATTTTTTTTGCCCATTTTATTACATCCTCATCTTTAACTTGCCCATTTTCTCTAATTCTATCTTCAATAAACTGTAAAATTTCTTTCTGTACTGATTCGGCAAATGAAAGATGAAATTTTAAAAGCTTAAATCCTGCATCAATAGCAACTTTCCCTAAATCAATTAGCTGATTTTTAGTGAGGGAACCATAACGATTTCTAAGTATTTGGCCAATTAAATCAATTGATTTTAATGACTGTATTAGATTAAGAATCATATCATCTTTATTCTCAAAATCGTCTCGTTCGTCTTCTTTATCATTATTCTTACAATTACCCTTCCCCTCATCCATCCTGTCTTTCCGATCGAAATATGCCTCTCTTTCTTTACTTACATCTCTTTGTTTAAAGACCTTCTCGGGGATCAAATTTATAAACTCTTGCAAACAGGTAGTGTCATCTCTGTCTAGCTTGGCAACTTTTACATCATGAAATATATCTGAAACATGGAGGTAAATTTCATCTACAATTGACGAGTCTTTGCTGTGATGCGTTAGAAAAATCAATATATTTGCATTTTTCTCTACGTGTAACTTGGCACATAGCTGTTCAATCATAGTAACAACAGACGGATCATTTATATGATCAGCTAAATATTTAGCTACATAAAAATAGTAAACATATTTATAGCCGAACCTCGTACGTCCCTCTTCTTGGTGTAGAATGCCAGTTTCTACCAATTTATTGACAGTAGCTATGTGGGATTTAATGAAATATTTTTCTGAATATTTATTTTGAAATTGCTGCAACTCAGTATCAGTTAAGCTATAACAATTTTGACTATAAATAAAATATGAAAGCTCAGTCAGATAATTAAAAAAAGTGTCAAGTTCACCGGCTTTCACAGATGCTTTCTCAAAATTTTGAGTGATCAAGTACTGATAACAGTGCCCATATGATGTTAGGCTGTAGTCATTAGGTTTTGCCGATTCTATTGACTGCAATACAATTAACAGAAATATTGGTTTGGAATCAAGAATATTCTTCCGTATAATAGAATTGAGATGCTGTATAATTATATTATTTTGGGTGTGAAGTTCTCTAATATTTAAAGTGTCCTCTTGCCCAAGAGAATTCCATTTTTCAACTAATTTATCTTTTAATTTATGCCCAAAAGGCAATATCTCAAATTGATCAAATTCTGACAATTTAATATAATTTGAATCGAAATATCTTGATATGTTGTCTGAGAAAATAACAATTACATCAAAAATACTCGTTAGGTTTTTTAGTAGCAATCCTTGTGACTTTTCATTTAAAGACGTCGAGTGAAAACTATCAATTATCGCAATTCTCTTGCATTTTGTTTCACAGTTGCATTCAAAATAAAGACTTGCATTATCAATCTCATATTGGTTTTTTATTATCTTTGTGAGAAATTTTAAAGGATCTGTTCTTGTAATTTTATCGCCACGGAGTAATAAGGGTAGACATTTTTCTGAATGAAATTTTTTAGTGAGCATATAAGCTAATGATGTTTTTCCTATTTGTTCATCACCTATTAATAGTATTTTGTCACTAAGTTGGTCAACTTGAAAAACATCTTCGGAATTTATTGCGTAATTTAAGCGATCTATGTCATCGGCAATTTTTTTAACTTGAGGATATATATATATGTCGCTGAGTTTAAGCTTTTCTTTTATTGGGTGGTGAAAAGAAATACTAGTCGATTCTAACTCATTTACAAACTCTTTACGTAGTGCTAAACATCCGTGGGTTTCAGACTTTTTAGTTGCCTCTTTTTTTTTTTCTAAAACATGGATCATCTCTTTTATTTGACCTACAACATCCAGCCAGGCAGTATCTGGATCAATATGAGATGATATGGCCTTATCATTTACAGTTATACATTTATACTCATTTATAATCCCATCTTTCCAGTCACAATTTCGAACAATAATAGGTGCAATTCTTTGTTTTGAAAACTCTAGACGATCTATTGTCTCAGTAAACTCTTTTTGATAACAGTAGAATGAGTTTAAAAAATCGACACTAATTAAAAATACCACAACATCCGAGTTTTCTAAATTCTTTTTAATTGTTTCATCAAGATGATCTCCTGCAATAAGCTCTTTATCAGACCAATCTTTCAACACTCCTGTCCGCTTAAGCGTCACAAGGTGTTTTTTGAATAGATCAAAATGTGAAGAATCGGCATGTGAATAACTGATAAATATTTTCATGAAACTTGCTCCTAAAACAGGAAAAAAATTTACACAATTAGATAGATATAAACAAATACCGCAGATCTTGACTTTTATCTACGATAAAATTCAAACAAGAGGGCGGGCGGGTCTTTGCTTGACTTATTTCATATGCAAAATGTCCTTAGATCTTGGTTTTGCCCGAGTCAAGATACTTCCAATCAGTCTTTCCAGGTCGAGGAGAAATCTTGACTTTTAACGCCCAGCGTAACTGGCGCACATGGAGCGCAGCGGAATGTGCGTCTAAGTTGACGCTGATGTTATGCCAATCATTTTGGCTCACTACTTGGCCGTATTGGCTCTGTATATAAGTTCGACATCTTGACCTGGACACTTATTCCCGCTTTTCGCAATAGCACCTCGACATCTTCTTTAAATCCTCGACTAGATTTGAAACCGATCCAAACTTCACTAATAAGCTCGTCAAGTTTGACTTTAATTTTTTTGGTTTCGACAAACCTTGCGTATGGCTCAGGATCAGCGCCTTCAGCATTGAAGGACAATAGTACCCTGATTTCTTTTTCGTACCTATAACCTAGATGTTTATAAAAGAATGGCTGATATTTACTTACCTGTTCATTTGTTGCTTCAAAATCTTCGTTAAAGTGATTAACGTATTTGACCTTATCGATTAAAAGCATCGCGGTCATTCTCGTATTCAACTCTTCAACTGAGCCTCCATTTCTTATAGACGTCTGGAGTTTTTGCGGTGTAGAAATAATTGCAACTGAATCATGTCTTTCTTTGTTTCCATAAATCATCCAGAACGCAAAATTTTCATCTGTATTCCTGTGCCAGCAGTTGACAAACGTTCTTTTACATAAATCCTCGAACTCGTCATTCGGAGTTTCAAACCTTGGATGAAAAAATTGTTCACGATGTCTTCTTCGATCGTAATAGTTATTTTCGTATGCGGCCTTATATCCACTCGTCATAGAAGCTTCTAAGGGCTCACTATCTTGTTGATATCTCGTGATTGGACAAAAAAAGAGTGATCCTGTTTCGATAAGATCACGAAAGCGTTTATATGACATGTAACGCCAAATCTGATCATTTTTTATATCTGGATTAAGTGCATTTTGCAGCATCATCTGATTGGCACGCCTATTTTATAGAGCATAACAAGTTATTCAACTGATCTGTATACCTCCCCCGAATTGGGATGTTAAACAGAAAGATGGCATCATTTTAGAGGCCTTGCCTGATGTGTTTCCAAAGTCCACATATTTCCAATAGATCCGAACGTTGTCTTTAAGTCTTATATCAAAAAAATCTTCCAGACAATGTTTCATTTTTATTATTCGGGAGATAGATCGGCTTTCGGCTTCCCCAGCCACCACCCTCCTATCTGATTTTGTGCCCGGAGTTTTCCGCTGCGCTACAACCACCGCCAACAAATTACAATGGGTGCGTTGACCGGTGCGATCCTCCACCCTTGTGACTGCGAAATATCACCTACCCTTCTATCTTTCAAAATTGCGTTGTGGAATTTACCCTCCGGAACCGCACAACAGTTCCGGAAGGTGCATACCCCACGCAGCAAAATCTGTTTGTATGATGGCTGTCGTTTTTAGCTAGGTGTGCGATGCCCTTCCTTCGGGCGGTTATAGCTCACAAAAGCAGCAAGAGGGGAGAAACAACTGCATTGACTGACAGAGTGGCGAGCAAAGGCGCTTGCAAAAAATAAATAAAGGGCAAAAAAAAGCCCCTCCTGAACTCGCCAAAGCTACCGGAGGGGCAACCTTTAAACCTACCAAGGAATTAAAGGTGGGGAAACAATATCTCTCCCGTGTCTTTTTGTCTATACCTTAACCTGTGAACACAAACATGTTACGTGTGTTTATTTGATTGCATAAAATATAATTTAAAATTAAATAAAATAATTTGTGTGTTGATTAAAATGATATACCATTATACATTAATTTATGTCATTTAATACATTAATATTTCTTTTAAAGAGACCAAAAGGGGCGATATGATCATCACCATAGGGAACAGTAAGGGCGGCGTTGGCAAAAGCACTATTGCTTGTAATCTCGCGTGTATGGCCGCAAAGGAAAACAAAAAAGTTTTGCTGGTTGATGCTGACCCTCAAGCGTCGAGCCTGAATTTTAGGTCGATTCGAGAAGCCGACGACATAAAAGCGACAGCAATTACCACCCCCACTCTTCACAAGGACCTGAAGGAATTTACCAATTTTGATTTGATAATAATTGATTCTGGAGGACGGGATTCGGTTATTTTCAGGTCGGCTATTTTGGCAGCAGACATACTTATTATTCCGGTTTTACCCTCTGTCTATGATATTTGGGCAACCTCAGACACTCTCGAGATTGTACAAGAAGCAAAGGTTTTTAATGAAAAACTGATAGCTAGATTTTTGCTTAATATGATTATGCCAAACACCATTATGGCGCGTGAAGCGCTCCAAGCTTTGGAAGAAAAGAAGGAAATACCGATTTTAAAATGTCAGTTAGGCGCAAGAAGCTCTTTCAAGAACGGTTTAATATCCGGGCAGGGAGTCATTGAACACGCCCCCAAATCGAAAGCAGCT
>NZ_BAAHYZ010000039.1:0-22812 GCF_054657295.1 Desulfocastanea catecholica | reverse complement strand
CCGTGTGGAATCAGGTCCGGGATTTTGCCGGGGTGGATAAAGATAAAACTCCCCACTCGGCCCGACACGGTATGGGGATGTTCATTATGGAGAAAACCGGCAATGTGGCGGCAGTGCAAAGGCAGCTGGGGCACAAGAACGCCTCTTTTTCTCTGCAGTATTCCCGCATAACCAACGATGAGCTGAAGCGGATTTTAGATGAAAGGTAAGGTGGGGGGTCGGCAGCGGAAACAAGAAAGGGCTCTCTCACGCTTTTGCACGTCACACGGTTCAAGAGGAGATGAACATATAATTAGACTTCAAACCCCTTGACCTGGGCACAAGAAACCATTATTGCTTCAATACCAAGATTAACTGTGTCTAGTATATCGTTTCATAAAAATATTGAGACAAGCAGGTGCCAAATGGAATATCCTATTGCAATACACAAAGACAAAAATTCTTTTTTTAACGTTACGGTTCCAGACCTGCCAGGATGTTTTTCGACAGGGAAAACCATAGACGAAGCTCTAAATAGCGTAAAGGAGGAGATTTCAAGTCGTCTAAAAATTCTGGCCGAAAAGGGTGAAATTGCTCCTACTCCGTCAGAGATTGAGAAATATTATATGAATCCTGATTATGCAGGGGCGACTTGGTTACATGTGGATCTTGACGGTTCAGATATTCTGGAATGACAGGATAGATGATTGTCAGTGCCTTCCAGAGCTGTTTGAAGGGAATGTACCTATGCTCATTCAGGCCTTCTTCATGTCTTTTTTTCAGTGTATCCCCCCTCATTCTTGTCTACGATTACCACCTCAGCAAGCCTCAATTGATGTTGTGGAATTGGTTTCGATTTGATTGAAAATGTTACTAACACAAGGAACACTCAACTCAAACCAGAACCTTCGATTAAAAAGAAAGATCAACTCAGCCAGACACCGCGAATTCCAGCAAGGTACCATGGAACTTCGATCATCATTCTGGTGTTCTCGGAATGCTTGTTGGTATCAGACAGCTCCTAGCCCGTAGGTCTCTCCGTTTTTATGTATGTCGATTGTCTGTCGATAGATATACAATGAAACCATCGAGGAAGAGATTCTCCGTGCTATATGAGCTTTTTATTTTTGCATACTGGGCAACGCAGTGAAAATTTCTTACTGATCTGCCTATCGGGATCTGAATGACTCTAACAGCCAGCACTCTTCTTATTATTTCAGCTTTAACCCACGCAGGATGGAATCTGTTCAGCAAGAAAGATCATTCTTCTAACGCCTCATTTTTTCTGGCAAATATTTTTGGAACACTTTAACCGTTCCTTTTCTGCTCTATTGAGGAGAGCAGATTTTAGAGATCATTCTCTCGATTTGGCCCTGGCTTTTCCTCGCAGGTTTTTTTCAGGCGCTCTACTTCTTAGGGCTGGCCTGGGCCTTGGGCCTATAAGAGAGGCGAACTTTCCGTTGCCTACCCCTAGCAAGGTCAATCCCATCTTTGCTGGTTAGCCTGAGTTAGGTATCTCCTCTCTGTCGGTCAAATTAAGTAAGCTGCAAGTCCATGGACATGAAAATTGCACCGACAAAGCTTGAAAAAATGGTTGTTGTCAGCAATCCGTACAGGGATTCTTGAAACAAGTGGTGCATTTGTTCGAGACATCGGCATCAAACCTTTGTCATATCACCCCAAAAATGGTAGAAAACTCTGGTAAAAGGGACGAAAATAGAGGAGTATCTATAGATACTCTTAAACTCAATAGGACACGCAATGGCAAAGGTAGCATTTATAGGATTAGGAGTGATGGGGTATCCCATGGCAGGGCACCTGGCGAAGCAAGGTCATGAGGTAACTGTATATAACCGAACTCAAGCTAAAGCCGATGCCTGGGTAGGTGAGTATAACGGTCACTATTGTGAAACGCCGGCGGCTGCAGCAAAAGGACAAGGATTCGTTTTCGTTTGTGTCGGCAACGATGAAGATCTCCGTCAGGTAGTATTGGGCGACACAGGTGTGCTAGCGGGAATGGCCCCCAAGGCGTTACTGGTTGACCACACTACGGCATCTGCGGAGGTTGCTCGTGAAATTGGCTTGGCTGCAACCACTCGGGGGATTTGTTTCTTGGATGCCCCTGTGTCCGGTGGTCAAGCCGGCGCCGTAAATGGGGCGCTTACAGTGATGGTCGGCGGAGTTGAGTCGACTTTTGCTACCGCTAAACCGGTTATCATGAGTTATGCCAAATGTGTCGAACGCTTAGGTGATGTTGGTGCGGGGCAGTTGACTAAAATGGTTAATCAAATCTGTATCGCCGGCGTGGTGCAGGGACTCGCTGAGGCATTGCATTTTGCCCGAAGCGCAGGTCTGGACGGAGAAAAAGTAGTTGAAGTAATCAGCAAAGGCGCGGCCCAATCCTGGCAGATGGAAAATCGATATCAAACCATGTGGCAAGGCGAATATAACTTAGGATTTGCGGTTGACTGGATGCGTAAAGATTTGGCTATTGCCCTCGCAGAAGCACGTCGGAATGGCTCGCATCTTCCACTTACAGCCCTGGTTGATCAGTTTTATTCAGAGGTGCAGGCAATTGGGGGAAGCCGCTGGGATTCTTCAAGCCTGTTTGCCAGGTTGGAGAAAAACCGGAAATAAAATAAAAAGGCTACATCCTGCAATTGCTGTTTATCTAATGTCGACCAGGTTTATTGATGCTTAAACCCGTAGTGCGTACCTTCACCCTGGAAAATGGTGACTGGTTGTCCCATACTGCGCAGTTTATCCGCAAGAGCATGGCCATTTACACTGATAAAAACCTTCAAGATGGTCATTCCAAAAGCCAATCTCCGCTCAACGAGGATGCCCGAGACGTTGCCACAGGCATATCCAAGCGAGTAGAAAATGATCAGGATTGCAAAAGCAATGACCGGCCGTCCCTGCACTGTAACATTACATTTAAGATTTAAACGATTTCAACGGATTCAGCGAGTTTGACGAATTTGAGATTTGGCTTACGAACTCAATAGCTCATGAACTTACCCTTTACTGACTCACTGATCACTGATTACTGGCTTTCACTCCAAGCATCTTCCTCGCTTCACCAGGGCTGGCGACAGGCCTCCCATATTCTCTTTGGTAACCTCTTCTTTGCAGTTACTCCATTTCTAAGCAAATCCATTTAAATAGGCAGGTCTACCTTCACAGGAATAAGGTTATCATGCAATTTGGATTTAGCTTTTAAGATTGCCAAAGAATCTCTCTATCAATACCGCAAGAATACACGAAGCTATCCCCAAAAGGCAGAAGGCCTCCACTATCTCTTATATGATAATTTTGAAAAATCACTTAAAAAGGGGGCCACTAATAAGATGTGTGACCAGTTTGCGCCGGAATGGAAGAAATTGAGAAGTGCAGATTAACCCAGTTTCCACGTTAATGGGGTAAGATCAAAAAGAAGGGGAGTTGCAGCCAGGCCAACGTATCATAATTTTGATACATATAGGCTAGGTTAACAAGGCTCCCCATTATCCATTTCTGCTTATGAGACAGATAAGTAACGTCTTGTAAGGGCAGAGTGAAAATATTTATTATTTGGATGTTTTAAGTGCCTTCATATACTTATCGTTTTCAGCACGAGCAAAATTTTCAAACTCTTTAGAATTCATATATTGCGGTTCAGTGCTCACTTTACGCATAGCTTCTAGATATTCCTGGCTTGTAACTACCTCTTTGATCTTTTCGCTGATTACATTTATTTTAGTAACGTCTACTCCTTTAGGTGCAAATACTCCTTGCCACACTGAGTAAACAATCTCATGACCGAACTCTTTGGTTGTTGGAACATCTTTTAGAAGAGGAAAACGTTCAGCTGAGTAAACAGCTAGGGCCTTGACGTCAAATGTTGTCAAGGCCGAAGGGGTATCTGAATAGAAATGAATTCTGTCGGCTGCAATCTCTTTCATGATTTCAGCCGAAGAACGATGGGGAATCCGATTAACTTCTAATCCAAAATCTTTCAAAAATGCTAACATCGTAAGGTGGGTTATATTTCCCGAACCCGATGTAGCATAGTAATATTTTTTCGGATGAGCCTTTACATCATCGAGCATTTCTTGAAAGTTATTCCAAGGGGAGCTTTTCTTTACCATAAGAACAGCAGGAACATTGTTTATATTAGCAACAAACGACCAGGAGTCTATGTTGTAAGGCACTCTCTTTATATGAGGTTGCATTGTTGCAGGTCCGACTGACAGGAAGCCAAAAGTATAACCGTCCGATTTTGCCCCTGCCACCTCTGCTGCACCAATAGTACCACCGGCACCGCCGACATTTTTAACTACAACACTCACATCAAGTTTTTTCTCCAGCATAGCTGCAAAAATACGGGCATTGATATCTGTTGTTCCACCTGCTGCAAACGGTACGATAAGAGTTATGTTTTTGTCAGGGTATTGGGCCGATGCCAAACTTCCAGTAAGAAAAAAAATCATGAAAACTGATACCATAATTTTATAAAACCTTTTGTTTTTCATTACTTGCTCCTGTTAATTTTTTGAGTTTTTCTTTGGGAGTATAGTTGTGCGCCCAAAAATGTAAAGGCTACGCTAAACAGAATAAGGGCCAGTGGATGATCAAACATGTAACTAAAGAATGGAGTGCCACTCATGTACAGCAAAGACTGACGAAAACTAAGTTCAAATTGAGCACCAAGAACAAGGCCAATGACCAACGGTGCTAGAGGGTAGCCATGACGCTTCATCATGTAACCAACAACTCCACTGATTCCTGCTACCAGAAGATCAAATGGATTTCCGCGAGCCACAAGAGAACCCAGAAGTGAGAGTACCACTATGCCGGAGAGAAGTGCTGTTTTAGGGATTTGCAATACCTTAAAGAAGACTCTGGTTATCGGTATGCCGGCTAGCGGCATGAATAAATTAGACACCATAAGCAGCAAAAAAATAGCATAAACTGTTTCCGGATTGTCCTGCATGAGCCTCACCCCTGGTGTTACACCGTGAATCGTTAGTGTTGCAAGCATGATGGCAGTGACAGGGTCACCAGGAATTCCGAGTGATAGAGTTGGGATCAGGGCACCACCAGTTACGGCATTATTTGAAGACTCAGCTGCGACAATGCCGTCCACTTCACCCTTGCCGAAATTTTCACTGTTTTTGGATGATCTTTGGGCTTCACCATAGGCCATGAATGCAGCAGTAGCGGCTCCAGTTCCTGGCAAAACGCCAACACCTGTACCAATAGCACTTGACTTTAATAGCACCACCCACTTCTCTTTCAGCTGTTTGAAGGTTGGGAAGATAATACGAGTCCCCTTTGGAATTTCGCTCCCCGTACTGTCGCTATTCTTGGAGATTTGCACCAACACCTCTGATAGAGCAAAAACTCCTACTATTACTGGGATAAGTTCTATTCCACTTGAGAGTGAAAAAATATCAAATGTAAACCGGAGATCACCAGTGATAGGATCAGAACCTATTGTTGCTAGAGTAAGTCCGATCAGGCCTGATATTAGCCCCTTAGCGAGGTTACCAGCAGAAACACTGCAAATACAGGTAAGCCCCAGAAAGATGAGAGCAAAGGTTTCTATTGGACCGAAGCGAAGCGCAAATTTTGCAATCTGAGGGGCCGCAATTATCAAAACGAGACAGGAGAATGTTCCCCCAATAACCGAAGCTATTGTCGCCCAACCAATGGCAGAACCGCCTTCACCACGCTGTTGCATGGGATAACCTTCCATTGCGGTGGCCGCTGCCTGGGGAGTCCCGGGGGTGTTGATCAGAACAGCTGCAATGGAGCCTCCATAGACTGTTCCCACATAGACAGAAAGTAAAAGGGCAATAGCTGTGACTGGTTCCATACCAAAGGTAAAGGGCAGGCATACAGTGATGCCCACGACAGAACCGAGACCAGGCAGGGCTCCAATAAACACTCCAACAAAAACTCCTAACAACATGATTAGCAAGGTTAAAGGATCAAAAACCATTTGGATAGCGGTTAGGTAGTCCATGCGTTACCTCTTGTGAAAGAAATGTTAACAAATCAAAACAGTGTTTAAGGCTTTAAAAAAACTTTATGTGAAAACGCCTCTGCTGTTTCTTGTGGAATATAGAATCTTCTTCTAGAAGATATCGGCACTATTTTAGGATCATTATCAGTTTCGAATTTCCTCTGGCGTTCTCGTCATTTCATAAATTGTATTTGCAGATCCAATCCATAATTGAACAAAACCCATGTCCCAAGAGGTAACAGAAGACAAAGAGTAATGGAACCTAGGGTAAATTTTCTCTCGACAAGAAATACTATGACAGCACAAAGAAGAACAGTGGAAATATAGAATTTTATGTAGATGAAAATATAGTAGTAGGCGATAAGGATTCCGGAGAGGATATAAACACTTAGAGTCAGTGGTAGCTTTTTATTGCCCGTCAGAAACTCTCTTACAAAGACAACAAGCCCAAGACCGGTCAATGCAAATAGTAGAACTCTTGGATAGAGCAGTGGGTCTGCATCGCCCTTTGAGAAATAGGCCGGAACTTCATCGACTTGGTAACTGGCGACAAGTAGAAATATGGCAGACGCAGTGATTGCCAGACTTGTTAAAGAAAATGTGCCTTTCATGATTGAGCCTCTCTCTTCTTAGTTATTTTTCGGGGCGTTGAAACCTAATAAAAATGATAGATTTTGGGCTGCGGCTACAATTTTACCTGCTAACTTTTGCTGCTCTTCCTCCGGTGTGGCTTGAGGCTGGTAGACAAGTGACATGGATGCAGCGATCTCCCCTGTGTGGTCGAAAATGGGTGCTGCAACGGCAGAAAAACTGTAGTCATATTCTTGGTTACAGATGCTGTAACCCTGTTGGCGAATTTTCTTAAGTTCTTCAAGAAAAGCATCTTCCGTACAGATTGTGTTTTCGGTATAGCGTTTCACTTCGCTTCGTTTATATTTGTCCAGGGCTAGCGTTTCATCTATGTGTGCCAGTATCACCTTACCTTGGGCCGTGCAGTAGGCGGGCAAATGGACACCTTCTGAGATGGTTTCGTGAAGGGCTTTTTTCACTTCATTTCTGCAAATTATTAAAATGTCTGTGTCGTCGAGCACTGCCATGTTGACCGTACAACCAGTTTCCATACTCAATGCTTTAAGGTGGTTCTTGCCAAGACTTCTCAATTCTGAACCATTTAGATAGGCAAAGCCGAACCGAAGAACTCTTGGCTCAAGGTAGAATTTTTTATTCTCGTCTCTCCCCAAATACCCGAGATGTACAAAGGTTTTGGTTAGTCGTGTGCAGGTTGCCTTGTCGATTCCGGTGTAAACAGAAAGTTCGGTGAGAGTTAATAGCTGTTTTTCGTAGGTGAAAGCGGATAGAATGCTCATGCCTTTTATGAGAGTGGTGGAGAGGTATTTCTTGGAATTAGTTGTCATTATCGATTCCTCGTAGAGTGTCTTGATTTGGGTCAGGAAAAATTTCAATCATAAGCTTATTTATTTTTCCTGTCAAAACACGTTCGATAAATGTCTTTGGTAATTCCTCAAGGGATACCGTATCTGTCGCCATGGCTCTCAGGTCTACCAAGCCAGACTGAATCCATCGTAGACACTGTTTGTTCTCAGCATGGGTGTTCGAGATAGACCCAGTTATGGTGACTTCTTTGAAACCTATGTTTCGTGGGGATACGGAAATGTCTTCACCGATTACACTAACGATGCATATAGTCCCACCACATTTGACCAGTTCAATTCCTGTGTTGATGTTTTCCTTGACACCTGAGCACTCGAATACAACATCAAAGCCATTGTTTTGGGTTGCTGTGTATGCTGCGACTCCAAGATATTCAGTGAGAGGGTTTACTGCAAAATCGGCTCCGTATAGTATCCCCAGGTCTCTTTTGGTTTTGACCGGCTCTGAGAGGACAATAGTATCAAATCCACAAAGTCGGAGTATCTTTACTAAACAGAGACCTATAGGGCCTCCCCCCATGACAAGGGCACTGCCTGAATTGACTATTGCGCAGTTGTAGCCGTGCAATGCTGATGCCATCACTTCTACCAGAGCGGCATTTTGCAAATCCACGGATGGTGGAATTGGAATTAGCATCTGGGGAAAAACAGAAACGTATTCCGCAAAGGCACCAGGCATATCACGGACGCCAATGCCTCTACGATTAACTACACATTGATGCGGTCGGCCAGACCGACATTCTTGACAATTATTGCAGAAAGTATGGCGTATAATTACGCGCATCCCGACATCAACGCCGATTACGTCATTTCCAACTGCTTCAACGATTCCACTTGTTTCGTGCCCTAGGATATAACCATCGGCGGCCTTGTTTCCACTTACATAACCTCTGTCTGACCCGCAGAACCCTGTGTAGGCGACACGAACCAGAACCATGTCTGGTAAAAGTGGAGGCTTATCCACCTTCTGAAAAACAAGGCCAGTATTTTT
The DNA here is from genome assembly GCF_054657295.1 of Desulfocastanea catecholica. Classification (NCBI taxonomy): domain Bacteria; kingdom Pseudomonadati; phylum Thermodesulfobacteriota; class Desulfobulbia; order Desulfobulbales; family Desulfobulbaceae; genus Desulfocastanea; species Desulfocastanea catecholica. The sequence goes on along the minus strand of NZ_BAAHYZ010000039.1, from coordinate 14,381 downwards.
GTAAAAAACAACGGCATTCATAAGGGTCATTATATTCTCACAGTATTTGTTTCACTATGTTGAATACGATGAACTATAACGCAATAACGGGGGTCATGTCAAAGAAAAAATACTGATGAGTATATGTTACTGAAAACAAAGTATAAATATGATGTGTTCGAGTTGAGTAGCTGTAGCATCGGAGAATTTTACGTTGACCGGTGGTTAAAAAATCGTTATAGTGTTAACATAATGATTTCGTATTTCACTATATTAAACATTAGACATAAGGTGATTTTAATGAAAACATCTGAAAAAATGGTTAGCACTCTGGTCGAACTTGGAGTTACAAAGGCTTTTACCTTACCGGGTCTAGGAGTAACTTGGTCACTTCCAGCCTTTTACGAGCAAAGAGACAAGATAGATGTTGTCCTCGCACGTAGTGAGCAGGTCGCATCAATAATGGCACAAGTAACAGGGCGCCTGACTGGAAAGCCGGGTGTTCTCCTGGCGCAGGGGCCTTGGGCTGCCACAACCGGTTCTTTTGGCATACTTGAGGCATACTTTGCCGGTTCTCCCATGCTGACCATAACTGACAGCTCTTGTTATGGAGGCTTCGGGCAGTATGGCGTTTATCAAACCATGACCGGGGACTACGGGGCCGCAGATATAAAAAACACACTGGATTCAATTACAAAATATTGCACCTACGCAACTACTCCCGAAGAGGTTATATATGGTACTCAGATGGCGTACAAGCATGCCAGTCTGCCTCGAACCGGGCCTACTGCCGTCATAATGAAGACATCTATTATCCGGGCTGATTTCCCAGAAAATAGCACCAATAAAATATACAATTCTGCCGGCTACCTTGAGCACACTCCAGCAATCCCTGACCCAGCGGCTATCAACAGAATCGCTGAGTTATTAAACAAAGCTGTACACCCTGTTTTTGTGGCCGGCAATGGGGTTGTTGCTACCAAGTCAGGCTCGTTGCTACAGGCCATTGCAGAGAAAAACGGTATTGCTATTGTAACAAGTTACAATGGCAAAGGTTGTGTCGATGAAACCTCACCTGTTTGTGGGGGAATGCTGGGTACCTGGGGCAATGTCACTGCTAATAAAGTATTGCGTAACGCTGACTTGGTAGTGATTATGGGCGCAAGTATGGCGCCCGACTACACCCGTTTTCGAGATAGTGAACTGATTCGACCCGGTGAGCAGACTCTTGTACAAGTCGATATCGACCCCCGCAATGCTGGGTGGGTATATCCTGTCGACCTGGCCGTCACTGCAGATGTTGGTCATGTTATTCATGCACTCTCCGAAATTGATCTTACTCCATCAAATAAGGATGAGCGCCTGGATAGTATCAAGACCATAAAAAAAGAGACTGAATATGATGAACCAAAATCCTATATTGCCTCTCCGGGTACCGTTCATCTAGCGGATATTGTAGACACAGTTCAAGCCTTTATCGGGCAAAATGATATTGTTACTCTGGAAGCTGGGACTAATCGAATCTGGCACACTAACCGACTCCGCATCCAGCACCCAGACACGTTAGTTGTTCCTGGTGGTGTTGGTGGCATGGGTTGGGGTGGACCAGCGGCAGCGGCAGCCAAGCTTGTCTACCCGGAAAAACGTGTTACCTGCGTTTGTGGCGATGGAGGTTTCATCATGACAATGGATGTGGTTGCCACGTGTACCCAGCATAATATCCCTGTGACTTTTGTGGTGTGTAACAACAGCGGCCTTGGCATGGTCAGAGACAATATGGGTGATAAACGCTTGTGTGTTGATTTTGGCCCAGTCAACTTTGCTGAAGTTACTAAGGGAATGGGGGCGTGGAGCCGTCGAGTAGAGACTGCAAAGGATTTTGCTGATGCGTTGGTGGATGCACATAATCATACGGAAGGCCCGTCGGTTATTGAAGTAATAACAGATCCGCTGGCCTCACATATGCAAGTAAGTGATTACTAAACCCGATGAACGGGAAATAAGACGGGATAAGTGGCTTCACGAAATTCATCCACAAAAAACAAGAAATGAATTTCTGAGGCACTAATCCGGGAGGATAAGATGACTAGCCCAAAGGTGGCCATAGTAACAGGTGGGGCAAACAATATTGGCAATGCCTGTGTTCAGAAGTTTTCAGGAGAATATCAGGTCATCATAGCCGATATTCAGGAGCCTAAAAGGCTGGTGCTCACAGGAGATCAGCACTTTATCAAATGTGACATAACCAGCGAAGAATCATGTGCGGCCCTTTTTTCGAAGGCGGAGGAGATCGGCGAAGTGCACGTCGTTGTGAACTCGGCAGGCATTACTGCACCAGCCAAAAGTATCGAAAATACGTCGTTAGAAGAGTGGCAGCGTATCATGCGTGTAAATCTGGATGGAGCCTTCATTTTGTCCAGGGCTTCCATCTCTTCTTTGCGCAAGACGAAGGGAAATCTTATCCTTCTAACCTCTAGAGCGGGAAGGACTGGGTTTGCAGCAATGGGTAGCAATGCCACTTTAACCAAAGCCCATTACTGCGCCTCAAAGGCAGGGGTTATCTCTCTTGTTAAATCGCTGGCACTAGAACTTGCCGCAGATGGGATTCGTGTGAATGGTGTAGCGCCAGGACCTATTGAAGGGACCATGATACCGAAAGAAAAGTGGGCAGAAATCTCCAGCCGCGTGCCCCTTCAACGTCTTGGCAAGCCTGAAGACATTGCGTCTGCTGCCTATTTTCTCTGCAGCACTGCGGCATATTTTATCACCGGCCACACTCTTGACGTGAATGGTGGTACGCTAATGAGCTAAGTTTTATGTCTCTTGCTGAGATATGTGATCTATAAATTAAATTTCGAGGAGTCCAAAATATGAAAATGACCACGGAAGAGGCATTTGTTAAAGTGCTTCAAATGCACGGAATTGAGCACGCATTCGGGATAATCGGATCGGCAATGATGCCTATTTCTGATCTGTTCCCAAAGGCCGGTATAACATTTTGGGATTGTGCCCACGAGTGTAATGCAGGGATGATGTCAGACGGCTATACCCGTGCATCCGGAAAAATGTCAATGATGGTTGCTCAGAATGGACCAGGTATCACCAACTTCGTCACCCCTGTAAAAACAGCATACTGGAACCATACCCCACTGTTGCTTGTTACCCCTCAAGCTGCCAATGCGACTATTGGCCAGGGCGGTTTTCAGGAAGTTGAACAGATGGCAGTTTTTAAGGATATGGTGGCGTACCAGGAAGAAGTACGTGATCCGTCACGGATGGCTGAAGTGCTCAACCGCGTAATCATGAAAGCCAAGCGGGCATCAGCGCCGGCACAGATTAATGTGCCACGTGACTTCTGGACCAAAGTAATTGACATAGAGCTGCCAGTAATTGTTGACTTTGAATTGCCCTCTGGCGGTGAACTTGCTCTTGATCGAGCGGCGGAACTTCTTTCCAGTGCAAAATTTCCGGTAATCCTGAATGGTGCCGGTGTCGTTTTGGGAGATGCAATCAAGGACTCAATAGAACTAGCAGAGCGTCTCGATGCTCCGGTCTGTTGTGGATACCAGCACAATGATGCGTTTCCGGGAAGCCACCCACTTGCCACGGGACCACTTGGATACAATGGATCAAAAGCAGGAATGGAGCTAATTTCCCAGGCTGACGTTGTGCTCGCACTTGGTACCCGCTTGAACCCTTTCTCAACCCTGCCAGGTTACGGCATCGATTACTGGCCTAAGGATGCCTCAATTATACAGGTCGATATCAATCCAGATCGTATTGGACTTACCAAGTTGGTAACTGTCGGTATTGTTGGCGATTCAAAGAAAGTCACCCAGGGTATTATTCAACGTCTTTCAGATAACGCTGGTGATACCAACCGAGAAAAACGTAAAGCAATTATCGCCAAAACAAAAGCGGATTGGGTTGAAGAGCTTGCAGTGATGGTACATGAAGAGGACGATTCAGGTACCACTTGGAATGAGCGCGCCCGTACTCGAGAACCAAAGAAAATGTCTCCTCGTCAGGCTTGGACTGCAATAAAGGCAGCAATCCCTGAAGATGCTATCCTTTCTTCAGACATAGGAAACAACTGTGCAATTGGTAACGCTTATCCAACTTTTGAAAAGGGCCGTAAATATCTTGCCCCTGGTCTTTTTGGACCATGTGGTTATGGATTCCCGGCTATCTGTGGAGCAAAAGTGGCCTGCCCGGATGTACCGGTCATCGGAATGGCTGGAGACGGAGCGTTTGGGATTTCCATGAACGAAATGGTTTCCTGCGGACGTGACAGTTGGCCACCAGTCACCATGATCATTTTTCGTAACTACCAGTGGGGTGCAGAAAAGCGCAACACGACACTTTGGTACTCTGATAATTTTGTGGGGACTGAGCTTAATCAGAATGTATCCTACGCAGAAATTGCTCAGGCATGCGGTGTCAAAGGTGTTCAAGCAAGTAGCATGGAAGAACTTACTGCTACTCTCAAAGAAGCAGTAAGGAGACAGATGGAAGATGGACAAACCACTTTCATTGAGGTTCTGCTTAATCAAGAACTTGGTGAGCCGTTCCGACGTGACGCGATGAAGGCACCGGTTTCTGTCGCGGGAATTGATATTGCTGATATGAAACCAAAGAGAGATTTTTAACTCGCAGGCGTGATACCCTCAGTATTGGCCCAATGGCAGTCATCGAACTGGGCAAGGACCACCATACAAAGGCTCCAGCAATGGAGGAGACCCGGGCATTGGTCAAGTTCTGTTTCGAAAGAGGGTTTTGATGGTTGACCATAATGGCAAGTGGTTCTTAGGGCAACGTTCTACGCTTTTTGATGCCGCTGGTCATTACCTATGAACAGCTCCAGTGCTGTCTTTATCATCATTAATGATGGCTTTGCTACAATCCGCCAGTAAACTTTTTACGAACCACTATACTGGGCAGATGTTGTCGGTCAATTCAAAAAAACGGCAACTGCTCGAAGCAGGAGGAACAACATGCACGGCTATTACAAGCGCATCCTGACCATCAACCTCACAAGCCAGACATTCGAGATAGAACCTGTTTCTGATCAGGTCCTGGCCGAATGCATCGGCGGAAAAGGACTCGCCACTCGGCTCCTGCTTGATCGCAATGATCCTGGTGTTGATCCGCTTTCTCCGGGAAACCACTTGATAATTGCCACCGGCCCCTTTTGTGGGGGGCGCTTGTGGGGCGGGAGCCGTTACGGTGTTTATACTAAATCTCCTCTTACCGGATTCTATTCAGAATCATATTCCGGGGGAAAGGTTCCGGAAGCAATTGATTCAGCTGGATATGACGCTATTATCTTAACCGGCAAAGCATCACGACCGACAGTTCTTTCTGTTCATCCAGATGGTGTGGAATTCAATGATGCCGGCGATCTGTGGGGGATGGAAACGTTCACGGCTGAAAAGCAAGCTACCGAGCGTTTTGCCATGAATAAAGAAGGTTTCAGAAAGCCGGGTGCAATAGTCATAGGACCAGCCGGGGAGAAGCTTGTTAAGTTTGCAATTATTGCCAATGATAAGTGGAGATGCGCAGGCAGAACTGGTGTCGGTACTGTACTCGGTTCTAAACTCGTTAAAGGACTTGTTTTTCAGGGTGACAGGAAGCGAGAGTATGGAGATCCTGCTGGTATTGCCGAATATGCCAAGAATTTTTCAAAAAGCAATATGACCAATCCGGGTGTCAAAACCTACCGCAAAATGGGTACAACCATGATGGTCAATCTGATGAACAATGCCAATGCATTTCCAACCAAATATTGGAGTCAGGGGTCCTGTGAGCATGCTGAAAGTATCAGCGGTGAAATCTACCATGAGGAACATGATGTAAAACCTAAAGCCTGTGCCAAATGTTTTATGGCCTGTGGCCGTATGACAAAGCTCCAGAAGGGGCGCCATAAAAATCTCCAACTGGAAGGGCCGGAATACGAAACCATCTATTCTTTCGGCGGGCTGTGCATGATCAAAGAGATGGAAGAGATTGCCTACCTCAATGACCTCTGCGACCGTCTGGGCATGGACACAATCAGTGCGGGAAATCTCTGTGCCCTAATTATGGAGGCAAAAGAGCAGGGCAGGATTGATTTTAACATCGAGTACGGGAATGCGCATCAAACTATTGATCTTATTGAAAAAATAGGTTCTCGCACCGATATCGGCCATATCCTCGCCGATGGTATCATTGCCGCTTCAGAAAAGTGGGGCCTGGAGGATCTTGCCATCCATGTAAAGGGACTTGAACCGGCTGGATATGATCCACGGACCTTAAAAGGTATGGGACTAACTTTCGCGACATCTCCACGGGGTGCCTGTCATCTGCGCACTACCTTTTATAAACCCGAGTTGTCAGGCATGATCCCGCCAGATCAAATCAAGGATAAAGCCGAAATGCTGATTGATTATGAAGACAGGCTTAATATTTTTGACACCTTGACCATCTGTCGCTTTTATCGCGATCTATATAGCTGGGAAGAGTTGGAAAAGACCATACAGCTGGTCACAGGCAGCAATGTAACTATCGAGGGACTGAAAAAGACAGCGGCTCACATTGCAACTATGACAAGACAGTTCAATATCCGGGAAGGTTTTAGGGCGGAAGACGACCATTTGCCGAAACGTCTGCACAAAGAGGTTCTGCCGGAGGGGGGATCACTCTCCGAGGCGGATATGGAATATATGCTGCAGGACTATTATCTGTTGAGGGGGTGGGACAGTAATGGAATACCTCATTGAGTTGGGCAGATGGTTGCTGAACCCTAGTTGAACATTTTTCTCAGAACCGCAAGGTTTCGCTCTGCCGTACCTGCCAGCATACCCTAGGTAGGTAGGAACGGGGGCGGACCAAGCTAACACATCGAATTTTAATAGTTGGAGAAAGTAGGTGTTGTTTAGGATTAAAAGACTCTTTCTGTTGGCCAAAAGAGTACTGTAAGGAGCTTAAACCTCTTGGAACGCTGTGGTTGGATTATTGAAAACAACAGAGGAATGGCAGGGGGTAGAACAAACAACAAAATATAAAGCGGAAGTAATGGCATGTGATCTGCTCCAGATCAAATCAAAAATTCTAGAAGTAAAAGACAAAACTATCAGAAAACTATCAGGTTTATTCACATCATGTACAATTCAGAAACAGAAACAGGAATAGAAGTGGCCACTTCTGAATTGATTGTTGTCCACCTTAATAGAGTTCAAAAAAAAACTTGTCCACTATCCATCGTCGGCCTCTCCTCGTCTATGGTGGCAGTAGCAGTTAATTTCACAATTTATTAGATGGAGGAGATTTATGAAAACAAGTGGTTTTTGCGGAACGGGAAGCAGGACAGAAAGGGATAACAAGTATAGAAAGGAGCAATCACGATGAACGAAAATAATATGTGCGCATCTCGATTTGATTCAAAACTCATATTTGCCTGCTCAGGGGCATCCGACGTTGGATCCATCTCTGACCAAGTCGCCCGTAAGCTAATGCGAGATGGGACAGGAAAGATGATCTGCCTGGCCGGGGTGGCAGGTCGAGTTTCAGGGATCATGGCGACAACCAGTTCAGCTGCCAAAATATTGGTGATAAATGGTTGCAGCCAGAATTGCGCCCAACAAGTGCTTGAGCAGGCAGGGTTCACATCATATATACATCTGAGACTCGCAGACCTGGGCATGGAGAAGGGACAATCACCAGTGACCCCTGAGAGCATTGAGAAGGTAGCAGTTCAGGGCGCAGTTCTTCTTGAATAATCCAAGAGACAATCGTCGGTTCTGTCGCAACCTTGCCAATGGCCGAGTCAAGTTTGCGACAGAACCGTTTATAGTTGGCCGCTGTTGCTAGTCCTATTACTAAAAACACCGCAGACAACAACCTACTGATAAAATTGGCATTAATGTCATAACCGCAACTTTCTGTTCAAATGCTCCCGCTGGTCCTAGTTAAACGGCCACGTTCCCCGGCAATAGCCCTCCTCACCTGAACATTGACGTTCTTTTGCAATTCGCATGTCATGTTTATATAGCAAGGAGTCTCATTAAATAATTCTCTATATTTATCAATCTCTTCTCTGGTTAGTGGTGTCTCATTGGCCTTAATCACACTTCACCTCAATGTCTGAATTGTTGGTGACAACCATTTGGCACTTATCGCAGTTACCCGGTCATTAGGCCGTTCCAGCAGTTTTGGCGAAAATGTTTGGAAAAGATTTTCAGGAAGGCCGATTTCTCTGACGGTTTGTAGGCGAGCGACAGCCTCTTTGATACTCTCAAGGCCAGCCTTGCCAGGATCGGCTTTGAGGCTCTGCCACATTGTCCATTCCGGTTCTTCTCCCCTCAAGAATTGAAGCTGGAGAAGAGAGTTCATGCTGCTTAATGTTGCTGAATCGAGGCACCGAAAAATGGCCTTACAAAAACTCGTTTCGTGCTCCTGGAGAGCGGATTGAATCAACCTGCTTATGTGGTCTGAGGCGGGAAGTTCAATTCGAAGATCACGACACCGCAGAGATAGGAATTCTCGCACGCGATCCGCCCGGTATTCCCAAGGGATCACCTCCTCAACAAGCCAGGTTTTGAAAATGTCAAAGTCGGAAAGAGTAACTTCCCGAAACCCACACCACTCACGAATATCAGCACGGTGGCGTTTTATCGTTCGTCCTTCCCAATCCAGGTCATGCCATGTCTCGACGGGAACACCGACCTGTTCGGCAATGTTGGCCAGAATATCTTTGCCTACCTCTCCATGGCGCTCAGGAAATCTTCCCTTGACCTGAAAGAATTTTAAAAGAACTGCAATTCCCAAACGCCCATGGGGTGTTCGATTCGTTAATAATTGCTCTTCTTCGGGAAGAATGAGCCAATCCTCGGGATGCGGAAGGGGATGCGCTATTTTCTGATCACCACATCATAAATAATTAAACAAAAGAACGATCTTGGGTATATCCTTGTTGGCCAAATATTTCCCTGCCTTTACCCATTCCTGTTGGTCTTGGATCTACTCGCATTCTCTTTGCAGGGTACTCACCAATGTACTTCGTGGAATTCCGAGAGTTCGCGCAGCCGCTGACATCGTACGTCCTCCGGCAAGCAATTCTCTTGCTGCTCCTATTTTTTCACTATCCATCACGCGCGGCCGCCCCCCGCGACGCCCTCGACGTTCGGCCGCACGTAGACCGGCTATCACTCGTTCTTTAATTAAGGCTCGCTCATACTGGGCCAATGCACCAAACAAGTGAAATAGTAATTCCCCTGTTGCAGTAGTTGTGTCGATTGTCTCATGCAGAGATCGAAAACCGATACCCCGAGCTTTGAGTTCAGTGACAATCTCAATGAGATGTGGCAATGATCGCCCCAAGCGATCAAGTCGCCAAACAACGAGAACGTCTCCTTCAGTGAGATATTCAAGACAGGCCTTTAGCCCGGGACGGTTGTCTTTAGATCCGGATGCCTGGTCTTCATAAATATTTCGTTTATCGATCCCAACATTTAAGAGAGCATCTTTTTGCAGATCTGTTGTTTGACGGTCATCAGCCATACTTACTCGGCAATAGCCAACAATCATTTTTTCTCCTCCACGAAAAACCTTTTTAGATTATGTTTTCGTAATTATCAAAGGCAGACCATTCCGTCAATGATTTTCGTGATCAATTTCGTTGGATTTGAGCTGGTAATCAGGAAAACATTTGCAGACATGACGCCTTCGCGGAAAACAAATGTTTTTCGACAGGTTAAGAACTTGCCGTTAAGACCAGGGCGTGTTATATTTAAATATAACTTAATAAAAAGGAGGTGCACTATGCACACAACTAACCTTCGGAAGGTAGGCGGATCGATTATGTTGGCCGTACCGCCTGCCATTCTCGATCTGCTACACTTGCACGCCGGTGCAACCGTCGGACTGGCTGTCGATCACGGTCGCCTGGTGGTTGAACCCACGTTACGGCCGCGCTACAGCCTGGAAGAACTGCTGGCTCAATGCGACGAATCGGCTGAGATCAGCAAGGAAGATCACGCTTGGCTGGAGAGCAAACCGGTCGGTAGCGAGTTATTGTAATGGAGCGCGGCGATATTTACCTGGTGTCACTGGACCCGACTTCGGGTCACGAGCAACAGGGAACACGGTCCGTCTTGGTTGTGTCTCCGTCTGCCTTCAACCGGCTGACAAAAACCCCGGTCGTGCTGCCAATCACAGGCGGGGGTAACTTTGCCCGTACGGCTGGCTTTGCTGTGTCTCTGACAGGGGCGGGAATAAAAACAACGGGCGTTGTACGGTGCGACCAACCCCGAGCCCTTGATCTTGCCTCGCGCAATGGGCGTAAGCTGGAAAGCATTCCTACAGCAATCATGGATGAAGTGCTGGCGAAACTTGCACCTATTTTCGAATGATTCAGATGACGGCTGGTGACAAGTGTTGGAGGGATGAGGAAAGGATATCGGGGTGGGAATTAGACTTATTTTACAGATGGCCCCTCACTGCACGAATGTTGGGGTTACCTCTACTTACCTATGTCGGCATGGATCCTTGCGGTCACCCAATAGAGCGAAGACCGGGATAAATTTTGCCGTCCGCTCACCTTGTCGTTCAAAGATGTTTTAATTATACGCACTGCACCTCAAACCCCATTAACAACGGCAACAGAGGGTTAATCTGCCTGATCTCATCTACAGGATCACTAGGAAATACCGGGCAGATCAATTACTCGTCGTCCAAGGCGGCGATATCCGTTATGCCCAAGGTTATAACCGCCGAATTTTTTCGAAGAGGCGTTTCAGATCGTATACGCTGTGTTGCCGTGGCACCCGGATATGTAGCAACACCGATACTTAAAGGCATTAACCAAAGAGCTCTTGAGAAAAATCTGACGAATGTCCCGATTGGGCGCCTTATCGAAGCTAACGAAGTGGCTTCCCTCATTGGAGAACTGTACCGCAACGAGTCTTTGGCAGGAGAGGTCTTCTATATCCACGGTGGTCTGCTAAAGGGGTAAAAAGGCTAGAAGTTTTCCACCGTGGCAAACAATCTAAACACCCTGCAAAGCCAAAATCGAATAATGATTTAAGAGAGAAAATACACTTTCACTGCATTTAACTTCGAACCCGTTCCTGCAGTTCTATTTCTTTTTAGCTTTAACCTTTGCTTTCGGTGTCGCTTTAACAGGTTTTGCTTTCAAATCCTTGAGAGCTTTTCCTGGGGTGAATTTTCCGTTGGTCTTTGCAGCTATTTTAAGTTCTTTTCCGGTCTGAGGATTCCTGCCGATCCGAGCTGCACGATTTACTGCACTGAATGTACCGAAACCGACGAGAACAACCTTGTCGCCAGCTTTGATAGCAGCCGTGGTTATTTCGATAAAACTGTTGAGTGCTTTTTGAGCTTGAATCTGCGTCAGTTCTGCGTCTTTTGCAATTTTTGCTACGAGTTCTGCTTTTGTCATGAGACTCCTCCTGAAAAATGATTTGTTTATCTATACAGCAAATCATGTAATTTCAAAATAAAATCAATGGAGTCTCAGTAAAAACTATCAAATGAAAACCTAACCACTTGCAGGTTCTTGTTTTTGAGCTTGATCATTACTATTTTATCGTCTTAAAGTGATTGGCGATTCTCCTTCCGGTAAATAGCTAGGTTTTCTTCATTCGTTATCTCCAGCCAATCACCCGCACCATCATTACTGGCTCATTCTGCATGGCGGAGATAGACATGAGAAATTCAGCATGAGCTTTCGCCTGGAACTTTGCATTCTGCTTGCCTTTCGGCGTTTGCCGTGCTCACCCGGCCACCCACAGAAAAGGAGGATACAAATGGAACCATCGCCGCAACAACACTCTCTCGAACGATATGCGAAAAGCATCGAGGTCTCGAAGCGAGTCCGGTGGGACATTGATAAGGATGTCCTGCGAGGCCGTTCATTTGATTTTTCGCAAAAGTTTCTCCCTGATGGGCTGTCGATGGTCGACCAGTTCAACTTTTTAAACGATGAAGACAAACGGCTAATCAGCCAGATCCACGGCCGGACCTATGCCAACATGTTCGGGTTCGTTGAAAGATTTATCGTCGCCAAGATACTTGAATGTACCCGCGAACATTGGCTGGGAAATCAGGTAGCCCTGGAAGCACTCGTCCGGTTCAGCGATGAAGAATTAAAGCACCAGATACTGTTTCGCAGAATCGAACCGATGATGGCTGAAGGTATGCCGGAAGGCTATGTTTTTCTCCCCGACCCGGACGCGGTGGCGGAAGCCGTGTTAAAGAATTCCACCTGGGCGGTGCTGGGCCTGATTCTCGAGATCGAACTCTTCACGCAGGAACATTACAAACAGAGCATCGCCCCTAACGATAATCTTTCCGAACTGTTCAAGGATATCTTTTTATTTCACTGGAAGGAAGAAACAACCCATGCCATTATCGATGAGTTGGAGTGGGAGCGGGAGAATAGCAAAATTACCGATAGCGAGCGCAACCAGGCAGTAGATCAGCTTATCGCCATGGTCGCGGATGTCGACGGCATTCTCCAAAACCAGAGTGCCGCCGATGTCGATTATTTCCTCAAGACAGCTGGTCATTTATTCTCTGAGGAAGAAGCCGGTCAACTCAAAACCGGCTTTTTGAAAGCCTACCGCTGGCAATATATTTTCTCTGGGGTTAAACATCCCCGATATCAGAAAATGCTGGAGATAGTCACTTCCGAGCCACAGCGGCAGCGTCTTGGAGAGGCGTTGGCAGCCCTGCATTAAGCGGCAACGGGATGGAAAATTTTCAAAAAAGGATGATCAAGACAATGCTTTAGTCAGCCGTATTGGCAAACAGTGGAGGCAGTCATGTTTCCAAGGGTCCTCGACTTTGGTCGGGGCCCAATACCAAGAGGAGAACAACCATGAAAATTTCAGCCAAGCACGTTTTTCTTTGCAATGTTCCGTCTTTATTTATCTTTATCCTCCTTCTTCTCGGTGTCACACCTGCCCTGTCCCAGGATTATGATGCCTTGGAGGGCGTCAAAGGGCTCAATACAGTCTTTGACTACGGTCATGCTTCCCCGGAGGGAGCCTTGATCATCTTTCCCGCTATCCGGGAAGTCTACCAGTCCAAGAGCGTGACGTCTCTCCCCAACCCCCCTTCGGTCGTCATCGTCTTCCACGACGCAGCAGTTAAGTTCCTAACCACGGAACGCAACGGGAGCAAGGAAGAGAATGCTACGCGAGACAAAATTGCCGAGGCGATTCGTCAATTCGAAAAAGATGGTGTCAAAATGGAGGTTTGCATGTACGCCGTGAAAGTATTTGGCGTAAATCCCGATACCATTATGCCGGAGATCGAGAAGGTCGGAAATGGTTGGATTGCCGCTTCCGGGTACCAAGCAAAAGGTTATTCCCTAATTGCGGTTCCATAAAGAAAACTTATTACTTATTCAAGTATTCCGGGTGGGGGTAAGGGTTCTAAAAAGAAGCTGCTTCTTCGTTTTCGAAGAAGCAGCTTCTTTGTTTTCATCCACAACGCCTGCAAGCAAGGTAAACATTTCGGAAAAGGAAGATTATGCCCATAAAAATAGACAAGTCGGCTGTCGTCGAGGCAGTAGGCAATATGCCAAAGAAAATTTAGGAATTCAGGAATTAATTGGAAGAAAAAAAGGGAAACTGAATATTGCAAGAATGAAAAGTCCACAGAGGGCCGGCACACTAACCTTTCTGCTAAAAATCTCGATCTTGGGTCATATATATAGTGTAGCGTTTTATCGAATGTTGCGCCCGGTGGAATACCAAAGTGGCCCAAAAGGCTTTTCAGATGAAGAGCCACCCGGATTACCATTTAACTATACGCAATTTTTGATAAAACGCTGCACTATGTTATATTACATCCGCAATTTCTGTTCTTTTGTCAACTATAGTAACCTAGTCATTGAAAATGAGCAATATTCCTTCAAAAGTACAAGCGTTTCTAAAAATTCATCACCTTTCCGTCCTTGAGTTTGAGCCTGGATCAACGCCGACTGCAGAAACAGCTGCCCAACGGATAGGAGTACCTGTTGGCCAGATAGCCAAATCCATCCTGTTCAAAGGAAAAGATGATAAGTACCGACTGGTGGTGGCTGCCGGTGACAAGAAAATCAACAGTGGAGCGCTAAAACTTTCAACAGGTACCAAACACCGGATGGCTAGCGCGGAGGAGATTAATGAAACGACAGGGTTTCTTCCAGGTGGTGTGTGCCCATTCGGATTGGAAGATACCCCCCTGTAGCTATTTTGCTCGACGTATCACTCGATGAGTATGACACTGTATATCCGGCGGCTGGTACAGATGCCACTGGCGTCCCCTTGAGCCCTGATTATCTCCAACAGATCACCGGTGGCCTGAAGGTTGAGGTGACCTGATTTCAGAACTACGGTTTACGACGCCTTCCACAAGGT
>NZ_BAAHYZ010000038.1:0-23772 GCF_054657295.1 Desulfocastanea catecholica | reverse complement strand
GTTCCATGTCGCGGGGGCCAGCTACCTGATGGCCTTTTTTTACGGCCATTGCACAAACATCATTTTCCCGGAACGAGCCTTTAACCCAGCATCCATGCTGCAAATCATAAAGGATGAAGGGATAACAGACATTCATATTGTCCCTACCAATCTGGTGAGCATGTTGAGCCTTGCCGATTTTGACACATATGACCTGAGCAGTTTGAAACTCATCTGGTATGCCGGCTCGCCCATGCCGGTGGAAGTGTTGAAAAGAGGCATGGAGCGATTGGGACCTATTTTCATTCAGGCCTACGGACAGTCTGAGTCAGGACCCCTGGTGTCCACGTTGAGCCAAAAAGCGCACCAGGTTCTGGATAAACCTGCTGAGGCCCAGAAGGTGCTTGCCTCTTGCGGCCAACCTGTCCCTGGAGTGCAGGTAAGGATTGTTGATCCTGACGGCAAAGATGTGTGTCTGGGTGACAGAGGGGAAATTTTGATAAAAAGCCGATCACTGATGCAGGAATATTGGCAACGACCTGAAATGACAGCAGAAACTATTGTTGGCGGATGGCTCTACACTGGTGATGTGGGGTATTATGACAATGAAGGCAATATATATCTTGCTGACCGTAAGAAAGATATGATTATTTCCGGCGGTGAAAATATTTACCCAAGGGAGGTCGAAGAGGTTTTGTACCGGCATCCTGCGGTGTTAGAAGCTGCGGTTATCGGAGTACCCGATTCTTACTGGGTGGAGCGTGTCCATGCGATCGTGGTGTTCAAGTCGGGAGAATCCGTTACCGATAAGGAGCTGAAGGATTTTTGCAAGCAGCACTTGGCCAGTTATAAGAGCCCAAAATCATTTGATTTTGTTGATTCTCTTCCGAAGAGCCCGCAAGGTAAAATTTTAAAGCGGAAACTAAGAAAACAGTATTCTTCCTGAAAACTTCAAATATTGCCATGCACATTAATAATATGCAAGTAGGTGATCAGACACACCATGTTCAATTCAGTACTCTGGGATATGTAAATTGAGAACGTCATTGTCAGCTCGTACAATCAGGCTGTCTGTCGTGTAGCGGCTTCGTCCAACTCACAATTTTACCAAAGGAGACTTATCATGAAAAAACTTTGTTCAATTTCCTTCAGCATATTTATTGGGTTGCTGTTGTTGTTCAGTGACCCGCTTGCAGCCAAAACAGTTACATTTAAATTTTCCAACTTCGTCCCCCCGATTGAACCCCATGCTCAAGCGGGCGTGTGGATGGAGAAAGAACTCAATGAAACCGCGGGTGATAAAATTGAGGCGAAGTATTTTCACAGCGGACAGATGGGAGGCCCATCTGATATCGTCAAAAAAACACAGATGGGTGTTCTTCAGGGTGCATGGCTTATCGGCAACATTGCGCCGGATTTTAATTCCAAATTTGCCATTGGCACTTTACCTTATTTGATGGATTCATATGAAAAATGGAACGCCTTCCTGGCTAATGATGAGCTCAGAGAGGAGTTGTTCAGTTCCCTGGAAAGCAAAGGGCTCAAAGTTCTGGACATGTGTTTTTTCGGCAAATACGGGATAACCAGCGTCAAACCGGCAAGGACATTGAATGATTTGAAAAGCATGAAACTGAGGACCACTCAGGGTAAATATCCTCTGGCTTTCTGGAAAGCCATTGATGTCAATCCGGTACCGATGTCATGGGGAGATGTCATACCTGCTCTGAATCAGAAGGTCATTGACGGTACAGACCAGACCATGCAAGTTGTGCATCTTCTTAAAGTATATGATCTCTGTAAATATTTCACCAGAACCAATCATATGCTCGGATTGCATTTCTTTGTTGTCAATAAGAAATGGCATGATGGTCTTGATCCGGAAGTCCGTAAAGTGATCGATGCAAGTGTTCATAAGAACTTTAAAAAGGCAAGAGAAGAGGGTATGGAACTGACCGCTAAAGCCGAAGCTGCGTTGCCTGGATTAGGTGTGGAGATTATCGATTTTTCAAAAGAAGACATGGCTGCCTTAAAAGAGGCTCAGAAATCTGTCTGGAAAAAATTTGAGCCTGAGATAGGTAAAGAGTGGCTGGATAAAGTGAGCAACTTTGTATCCGGCATGTAGCCTGGATTTAGCAATATCCGTTTCAAGCCATCCTGTTTCCGGGTGGCTTGAAACAACCAGTACTGACATTGTTGGAGTCCGAACGGTTAGGATTTTATAATTTCATACAGGACTTATTTTATGAAACGCATCGTTTCGATTATTAATTTCATAGAGCAAAAGGGCATGTTCATTTTCTTTTCGGCCATGCTCATTGCTCTGACAATTTCTGTACTCACCCGATATGTTTTTCAGCGTCCGTTGTCGTGGTCAGATGAACTTTCAACCTATCTGTTTATTGTTATGACGTTTTTAGGGGCCAGCGCTTCTATTAAAGTGGAATTAGAACTTAAGGTAGATGTGCTTTATGAACGATTCCCCAGGTGGCGAACAGGACTTGATGTAATTTTGCACAGCGTACGTCTGCTGGTCTCTGTTTTTTTTATTGTCTATGGTTTTTTTTATGTTCAGGTAGAAATTACAATGGACACATACACACCAATCCTGCAGATTCCTGTTTATCTGATTTATTGCACATTGCCGTTTTTCGGCTTGTTAATGGCGATCCGCTCAGTCGACTGCCTTGTCAATTTATTTACAGGTGAGTAACAAAATGGAAACGTTAATCATTTTATGCATCCTGCTTTCCTTATTATTTTTAAGAATTCCTGTATATATCTGTTTATTTTTAACCGGTGTAATCGGGCTGTATTTCTTTGCGGATTTGGAATTAACATTTGTTGCACAAACCATGGTTAAGTCACTTAATAATTTCTCCCTGTTGGCCATCCCGTTTTTTATTCTTATGGGAACGATTATGACAAAGGGGAAATCTGCGGACAGATTGATCTCGTTAGCACGAAAAATGCTATCGTGTGTTCCAGGCGGTTTGGCCATCACCGGTGTTGTCAGCTCCGGTGTCTTTGGTGCGATTTCAGGCTCAAGCATTTCAACTGTTGTTACCATCGGCAGCGTGATGTTCCCCCATCTGAAAAAATATGGTTATCCGGAATCTTTTTCCATAGGCCTGATAACCAGTTCAGCGATCTTAGGTATAATTATACCGCCCAGCATCATTATGATTATTTGTGCCCTGACCGCAGGCGAATCCGTCGTAAAACTTTTCGCCGCAGGTTATCTTCCTGGCGCTTTGATCATGGTATTTCTTTGTCTCTACGCCTATTTTGTTTCTCGGACAAAAGGACTCGGCGCCGTTGCCCTTGAAAAATTTAATACCGCGGATTTTCTAAAGGCTGGTCGGGATGCCATCTTTCCTTTTTTAATTATTATTATTTTGTTCGCCGGGATTTATTCTGGTGCATTTACGATTACAGAAGCGTCTGTTGTATCCTGTGTCCTTGCCATTATTTTGGAAACTTTGATTTATCGTTCGACAAATTTTAAAAAATTGCAGGAGGCAATTACTTCAAGTGCAGTGATCAGCGGAAGCCTTGTCATCATTGTTTCAGGAGCTGGGGTAATGTCAGAATATATCACCATGCAAGGCATTCCTGATCAGATACTAAATTATTCTTTGCAATATCTGCCCAATGGCTTCATCTTCATGGTTTTCACTATTCTGCTGCTACTGTTGATTGGCACATTTTTGGATCCTATTGGTGCTATCATGATTCTAGTTCCGATTCTGATGCCAATCGCGACACAATTCAACTTTGATCCGATCCATTACTGCCTGGTTATTACTGTAGCCTTGGGGATCGGCTATATTACACCACCCCTTGGCCTTTTACTTTACACAGCATCATTTGTGACGGGTAGAAGCTTTGTTTACGTGTCAAGAGCCATCATGCCAACACTGTTAATATATATAATCGCCTTGTTTATTATTGCATTTGTGCCTGCTATTTCAATGTTTATACCTAATATGCTATTTTAATTGGTAAATCTGAAATAATAATCCGGAGCATACGCAGCTTCAGGGGGCCGTCTTGGCGAACATATTCAATTCCTGGTTCTCGCGTATATATTTCTCAGGCTCCACCACCGCACGCTTGAGGAACAGGGCAATTTCCGCCTGGGTCGGAGCCACCATGCTCGGGAGCCTGGCAAACTCATGGGTGTGGCTGGGATAGAGATGCAATTCCGTCATTACCCCTTTTTCGTGAAGGGCGTCGAACATCCGTTGGCTGCTCAAGCAGGATATCCTGTCGTCCGCTGTTCCGTGCAGCAAAAATGTCGGCGGAAATTTCCGGGAGACATAATGGATGGGACTTGCCTTTCGTGCTGCTTCTTCAGAGGGTGATTCACCGAGCAGCTTGGAGGCGCGACTCATTCCAGGCCGGGGGATGTCAATGATGAATTCAATAGCCGGGAAAAAGGCCACCGCCGCTGCTACGCAATCCGAGATGTTGCCATTGCCTTTACCCTTAAATTCGGAAGAGTCCGGTGTGCCGCCGGCCATCAGGGCTAAATGACCACCGGCGGAAAAACCCTGAACGACAACCTTCTCCGGATCGATATCCAAGGAGGCTGCTTGAGCCTTTGTCCAGAGAATCGAGGTCTTGACATCCTCAATCTGGGCCGGCCAAGGGGCTTGGCCGAGCAAGCGATACTCCGGTGCCAATACAACAAATCCGTGTCCGGCCAATTCCGGCCCGAATATTTCCATCATCGATTTGTCGCCGAATCGCCAGGCACCTCCATGGAGCAGAAGGACCGCCGTATGGTTATGGGCTTTTTTCTTGGGGCGGTAAATATCAAGCCTCAAATCCCGGTCACCGCCGGTTCCATACAGCACATCTTTTTCCGTTATCATCGCAATTTCTCCCTATCGGTGCTTGGCAATTTGAGATATTCTTTAAATATTTCCAACTCGCTCTTGCTTCAAATTGTATTGTTATCAACGTTAACTCGATGAATCTCATTACCAATATTTTTTCGTGAAAGACGGTGATATTTCGGATGTCAATTAACTGCTTATCGTTTAAATTACTTATGAAATCGTAATATAATTGCTTTGACCACTGGTTGCAGTTCTGACATTAATCTGAGGGGCCAGTTGCAAAATGGTCATTTTTATCCATTTACCATGCCAGGTTATTGCTGGCCAGGACCAAAATTGAATGTTTTGAAAATGGCTTGATATTTTGAGATCTCCTTGAAAAGGAAGCAGGAAACCAATGAAACGAGAAACAACACATCGACAGGAAATGTTTTATGCCGAACCGATCTATAGACCACCCAGTGAAGCATATTCGTTATTGATTCAGGCCTCGGTGGGATGCAGTGCCGCATCGGCGGGCAGGTGCTATTTTTGTACCTCCTGTGTTTTCGATAAATCCGTTCCGCAAAAGCGTTTCAGAATTCGGCCGGTGGAGGAGGTCCTGGAAGATATCCGCATTGCCAAAGATCAATATGGCCCTGGAGTGCAAAAAATATTTTTACTCGACTCCAATGCCATGGTGATCGGGACACCAAGTTTGCTGAGGATCGTCAATGGTTGTTATGATGCTTTTCCCAAACTCAAACAAGTCGCCTGTTATGCTTGCTGTGGCGACATCTTACGTAAAAGCGACGATGATCTGAAAGCACTTCGCAAGGCGGGTTTAAACCTCGTTTTTATGGGGCTGGAAAGCGGTGACCAGCAGGTACTCGATCTGATGAACAAAGGTGCCAAGGTACCGGATCAGATCGAAGCCGTTGTCAGAGCAAATGCTGCCGGCATTCGAACATCTGTAACCATCATTATTGGATTGGGTGGTAAACTGCTTTCCAGTCAGCATGCCAAAGCCACCGGCAAGGCGGTGTCAGCCATGAATCCGACATATCTGTCAGCTCTCACCCTCATGACCGTTCCCGGATCTCCTGTTGAACAAATGATCCAGAATGGAAAATTTGATCCGGTAACAGAACCTGCGGCTATTCTAAGAGAGCTTGAATTGATAATTAAGCACATCGATGTTCCGGGACCTGTCGTATTCCGTACCAATCATGCTTCCAATTACTTGCCCCTCAAAGGGACGTTGCCCAATGATAAGGAATTTATGCTCAAGCTGATCCAATCAGCACTGTCAAACCCCAAAATGCTGCGACCGGAAAACTATAGGGGGTTGTAACTTGGTTAAGATGCTAACATTCTGGGAAGCCAAAGAATGAGATCGGGAAAAATAAGAACCAGACCAAGCATGATCACCATAGCCCATAGAAAAGGTATTGTACCCCTGAAGATGGTTGTGATGGGGACATCCGGCACAATTCCTTTGACGACATAGGCATTGACACCCACGGGAGGTGTAACCACAGCGATCTGGCTAATAAGCACAATCACCACACCAAACCAGATAGGATCATAGTTCAGCTGCAGTATCACCGGATAGATGATCGGGATGGTCAGCATGATCAGTGCCATGGCATCGAGAAAACAACCGGCAACAAAGAAAAAGAGACATATAAGGATCATTATGCCGATGGGTGGCAGAGGCAAGGTGGACACCCACATGGACAGATTTGCCGGAATGGTGGTGACAGCCATGAACTTTCCAAACACGGAGGCACCGGCGATCAACATCATGATCATGCATGCTGTCCGTAAACCTTCCTTGGTCGCCTGAAAGAATTTACTCCAGGTCAGCTCGCGGTGGATTAACCCCAAAAGCAGGGCGCCGGCAGCTCCGACGCCGGCAGCCTGGTTGGTACTGTACCACCCAAGAAACATGCCGCCAATGGATAGTACAAAAAGCAAGAAGACATCGGAGATGCGCCACAGGGCTGTTACTTTTTCCATGAACGTAGTCGGCTCACCTGCGGGTGCACTGTCTTTACTCAAATAAAACACGACGAAGACAGTCAGTATGAAAAAGATGGTCAGCACGATACCAGGCAGGATCCCGGCTGCAAACAGAGAGCCGATAGACTGTTCCGTCAGAATGCCGTAGACAATAAAAATCGTTGACGGCGGTATAAGAATACCGATGCCTCCTGCGGAAGCAATGCAGCCGGCAGCTAACCGCCGGCTGTAACCGTACCGCTGCATTTCGGGCAGCGCCACCCGGCCGATGGTAGCAGCTGTAGCGGCTGTAGACCCGCAAATGGCAGCGAAACCACTGCAAGCCAGGATGGTTGCCACCGCCAATCCTGCCGGCATTTTACCGGCAACCTTATGGGCCGAATCATACAATCGAACACTCATCCCGGAGGCAAAGGCAAAAGAGCCCATGAGTACGAACAGAACGATGACGTTAAGGGGATAACTCGACAGTGTAGAAAATATATCGCGGATGAGGAGTGATACAGCAGCATCCCAGGATATCAGGTAGCCGAAGCCCAAAAAGCCGACAAAGGCCATGGCAAATGAGACCGGCATGTTGAGGATGAACATCACCAGGAGAAGTACAATGCCCAAAATACCAACAAGGACTGGATCCATCAGCTTACCGCCTCCTTTATCGCCTCAATGAAATCGATTAACAGCATGATAAAAACAGGAATCAGTGCAATTGAAAAGAGATAGGCGAATGGGAAAAAAGGTATTTGCGCTGTAGCGGTAACCTCCCCCGCTTCAAGATACTCATTGCCTAGACCGACACCTTCGTAAATAAGCAACGTGAAAAGCACCAGGCAGCACAGGGAGACCAGTGCCTTCGTCAAGTGCCTGATGGTTTTTGGAAAAGAATCAACAAACATTTCCACACTGATGTGGCCGCCACGGCGTTGCGTGGCGGCCACGGCAAAAACGATGGCGGCGACCTGAAGCAGGCTTATGATTTCAATAGCGCCCGGTACCGGCAGCAAAAAAAGCTTGGCGCCAATCACATCAAGACAGGTAATCCCTACCATGAGAATGACGCCGATGACACCAATCCATTCACCTACATCGCTGAGTCGCCTTGCCCATTCTTTTAAAAAGACCAATTTCATTTCCTCATCAAGAGTTGTATTCAGTGACTACCTAGACAGGAATGAACAATGATTTACTGCTCATAGGGTACGGGGATACCCTTACTTAGCTGCAGTGCCTTGAATTCATCTCTTGTTTTTTTGACGAACTCAAAACGTTCTTTTATATCATCGACGCTGTAACCTGCTTTCACCATTTGCTGGGTATAGGTCTCGAGGACCGGCGCAACAGCCTTGTTCCATTTTTCAGCTTCGCTCTCTGTGAGCTGGATCATCTGTCCGCCCTTGCTCTTGAAAAACTCCGATCCGGCAAGGTCGATATTGTTCCAGCCCTGGGCCATTTTTTCAATAAATTCGGCATTAACTTCTTCAAACACCTTCTTAATGTTGTCTGGAAGCTTATTCCATTTGTTTTTGTTCATTACAGCGTAGAAGGTGTAGACATTCCCGACCTGCCAGTTAGCTGTACAGTACTTGAGTACTTCTCCCAGACGAAAGCCCTTCATGGTCTCCAGGGGCAGCATAGCTCCCGAGATAACATTTTTTTTAACAGCTTCGTATGTTTCGCCTATTCCCATGGGACGCGAGGTAGCGCCCAAAGCATTGGCGGTATCGGCTATACGCCCAGTAGCCCTTAAAGTTTGACCTTTCAGATCTTCTAGTGTGTGGACGGCTTTCGTTGTCGTTGAGATCAAATTTGGACCACATGCGCTAAAATACATGACCTTGGCTTTATCGAATTCTTTTGGTTGATATTTTTCATAATATTTCTGGGCAACATGGCTTGATACCCACGCCGACGGCATACCTAGCGGCAGGTCGCACATTTCCATCTCCGGAAAGCGGCCCCTGGTGTACGCCAAGTTGCTGAAGCCAACGTCGGCAATGCCTTGAACAACGCCATCGAATACCTTGTCGGCCTGGAGCAATTGGCCACCTGCAAAATGCTGGAACTGCACCTCGCCATTGGTCCTTTTTTCAATCTCCTGGCACCACTCCGCGGACATTATCGAGGCCATGTGTGTCGGCGGAAAATAATTATTGAAGGTAAGTTTGATTTTTGCAAAAGCAGTACCCACGAACAAGCCGCTCATCATGATAATGGACAGGAAAATAGCAATTTTCGTTCTCATCGTCTTCTCCGAGTTAGTTTGATGTTTAGCAGGAAAATGCCAGGGTGTTGTTTCACAATGTGGAACTGGCATACATTGACAGAAACCATCAATTAGTCTTATATTCTTCGTAAGCAGGTTTTGTCAAGCATTAAATTTTGTTGTTTTTGGTTATTATTTCTTGGTAAATGAGATTTATTGCATTTGAAATCAGCAGGTATTTTTACTCACTAAAACTTAATTTGCTTATTGACATACTTTAAAAAGTAGTGTTACGGTCCACAATATGGAACAAAAAAGCAAATCAGTTCTGCGAACATCCATTTACCGTGTTCAGGTCTTGGAGCGGGCTCTGGATATCCTCGATTTATTTTCCTATCAACAGCGTAAATTGATGCTTACTGATATTGTCGCCAAATCGGGTTTGAAAAAGACGACGGCCAAACGTTTGCTGGTCAATCTCACCGACCGGGGCTATCTCAAGATAGATCCGGAGACAAAGCAATATGAACTTGGGATGCGTCTTTTTGAGTTGGGGGCGGTCGTCTACGCTAGCTTTTCGGTGCGAAAAACAGCCACCATTCATATGAGGAAAATGAGGGATGAGTCCGGCCTGTGTGTGCTGTTAGGTCAATGCCAAAACGATCGCCTGGTTTACTTGGAAAAATTTGAAGGTAACGGAGAAATTAAAGTCGCCACCACCATCGGCCAGCACAGACCGCTCCATTTCGGCATGTTAGGGCAAATTTTAATGGCCTTTCTGCCTTCGGATAAGACTGAACGTGTACTAAATGATTACCCTTTGCAATCCTTCACAGCCAACTCCATTACCGACCCGGACGCCTTTCAACTAAGGCTGGCTCAAATTCGTGAAAATGGTTTTGTCATCGAACATGGCGAGGCCCACCGGAGTATCATTGGCATCGCTGCACCTATTCGCGATTCATCGCGTAATGTAGTAGCCGCTTTGGGAGTGGCACTACACATACATGATTATGAAAACGAGGAACAAATCGGCACCTATGTCAATTTGGTACGAACGGCTACCGAGTCCATTTCTTCAGAACTGGGTTACTTAAAAAAGTAACGTACAGAAAAATCTGGAGAGCAGTTTCTTTGCTCAATTCCAGGGTTCGAGTAGCTAATCACATAAAACAGTTCGAGTTTAACATTGTCTGAAGTTTCCCATAAATGTTTCATGCCGCCATCCGCATCAGGGCGGTCACAAGCGTATTTTTCTTGACACGTGGTTACAATACAGCTAATTTAACGCTACATTGTAATTGGACTGGACACTCCTATTCAACACGACAGGTGATAGCCTTTGCCTTTGAGCTTTACGAAGCAGGCATCCTGATCGATAAAGACTTGCCGGGTTTGCCGTCCGACAGTGGGGGGCAATTCTTCTACCTGCTGGAAAAAATCGTTCACCGGCAAGGGATCGGCGATATTTTAGCCAAAAGCGTCTATTGGGCAGTCCGCGAGAGCGGCAACGGCGCAGAAAAATACGACCATAATCAACGAAGAAATTTGAGCAATTGTCCATCAAGCTGGGAAAGGTGAGTCCCGCCTACTTACATGGATTCCGACGTTGATGACCGCTTCTATTCCGAAATAGACTCAAAAGAATTTGTTCAGAAAGCGATAAGCAGCAAAAATATTTTTTGTTTGGTCATCGGTTTCGAGAAGGATGCAATTCTATATTTCAGAGAATTTTTCCCCTTTTTATCCGAATCCGATCGGTAGATCGTCGAGGATCTGATCGAACAGGAAAAGGACACATTTGAAAACTTGCAAGCATGGAGCAACAAATGGCTGAATAGCAGTCGCTTAAAGGCTGTATCCTTTGTTGCTGATAAAAGCAAAGTGCAGGGTGGTAGCAAAACTAGTAAATGTTCAACCTGTCGGCATCTAACTTTAACACACTTTTAGCGGGAGACAAAAATGCAAGCAAAGGAATTTATGATGCGGCCCTGGGAAGACGGATTTGATTTGCCCGAAACCTTTAACATGGTCAGTTTATTGCTCGAACGCCACTTGGGCGGGAACGATGGGGATCGTATCGCCATTATACATCAAGGTGGAGAAATGACCTATCGGCAGCTGGGCAGCATGACTAACAGAATCGGTAATGGTTTGATCCAGTTGGGAATAAAACCCGGAGAACGGGTTATCATTTTGCTGCATGATCGTCCCGAGTTTATGGCTCTTTTTTTGGGTGCAATGAAGATCGGAGCGGTGCCGGTACCTATTAATATGCTGGCGACCACCGGTGATCTGGAATACTTCCTCCGGGACAGTGAGGCCAGTGCTGTGGTGATGGAAAGGGAAATATTTGAAAAGCTGCGCACCATCCTGCCTGAGATTCCTCACCTCAAGTCCCTGGTGGTGTATGGTGATCCCGTCGAAGGTACCGTTGATTTATCTCAGCTCATCGAAAGTTCGGCGGATCAATTGGACACCTATCCCACATCTAAAAACGATCCTTCCTATTGGCTTTATACCTCGGGAACGACCGGGCGTCCCAAGGGGGTTGTCCATTGGCACAAGGATCTGGTCTATGCCGTAGAGACATGGGGGCGCCATGTCGTCGATTTCAAACGGGATGAGCGTGTCCTGTGCGGATCTAAATTATACTTTTCCTATGGCCTCAATTTTTCGCTTTACCTGCCCCTTTATTTCGGCGCCTCGATGATTCTTAATCAGGAACGACCCACGCCGCAGAGGATACTGGAATTGATTGACCAGTATCGCCCCAACGGCCTTTTTTCAGTACCGACCGCCTATGGCCAGATGCTCAATTATTTAGAAGGGAGTGACGACAAACCGGATCTGAGCTGCCTTCGGTTTTGTATCTCGGCGGGCGAAGCCCTCCCCGGATCACTTTTACGGCGCTGGCGGGATCGATTCGGCATAGAGATTTTAGATGGTTTAGGATCCACAGAAGCGAGCTTGATCTATGTCAGCAACCTGCCCGGCAAGGTCAAGGTGAATTCCAGCGGGCTGGTATTGCCGGGTCACTCCATCGAGGTCCGGGATGAGAAATCATCACCAGTTCCCCCGGGCGAGGTGGGCGAATTATGGGTTAAAAGCAACTGTCTGTTTCATAGCTATTGGAAACAGTCGGAAAAGACCGCCGAGACGTTGGTCGATGGTTGGATGAGGACTGGTGACACAGGATATTTGGATGAGGAGGGGTATTTCTTTTTTTCGGCTCGGGCCAACGACACCATGAAGGTCAGCGGGATCTGGGTTTCTCCGTTGGAAGTAGAGGACGCCTTGCTCAGCCATCCAGCGGTCGCCGAATGTGCCGTTGTGGGAGCGGAAGACGCCATGGGGTTGATCAAGCCCAAGGCCTTTGTGGCGGTTATGAAAGGGTACCAGCCGGGGGATGAATTGGTAAAAACCCTCCAGAATCATGTCAAACAGAAGCTGGCACCACACAAATACCCGCGCACCATCGAATTTGTGGAAGATCTGCCAAAGACAAGTACAGGGAAAATCCAGCGCTTCAAACTTCGGGAGACATTGAAAACCCCTGATACCGTTGCATCATAGCTGAACACCGGTAATCCCATCAAGAATATCCGTTGGCAGCGTCAGTAACATTGGTTAGGTGTCTGATAAAGAAAGGCATTTTCTCAGGAGAATGCCTTTTTTCTTACTCTCTTTGAAAACTAACGCAATGGCGGATTAAAAGATGCTTCGGCCGCTTTGATGCTGATTCAAACCGCTATCGTGCGGAGACCGCTTTGTTCAACCTCCTGAAACCTCATTTTAGTAAAAACAATGACAGGAAGGCCGCACTTTTTTAAAAAATGTTTGTAACTATTCAGTAAAAAAAGTGTTTTTATTCAGACTCTTGCAAGCCAAATCGGCATGGCCTCGCAAAATCCCGTATGCTCTGATTTCGGATGTTTTTTTCTTGACACGTGGTTACAATACAGCTAATTTGACGCTATATTGTAATAAATAGCGTTCGACGTACGGATCTATGTGCCAGGTTGCGAAAGCAAATCAAAAGTGTCCTGCGGATTCAGATAAAATAGAAAGGGATGAAAAAATGAGGTACGGCGAAACAGGGGTCAATTTAGAGATCGATCTCACTCGTGGAAATATTTAAAAGATAGAAACCCATCCCAAAATAGCCGAATTGTAAGTAGGGGGGCAGGGTGCTGCCGCGAAGAAACCATCCGAAAGGTGAATCCCGCCTATTTTCTTATGATCGCCACGGGTGAGAAGATGAGTATCACCCAGATTGAAGAAACCTTCCCCCAAGATCCCCTGCCGACCATGGCGGAGAGAGAAGCGTTTGTGAAGAAATGGGATGCGGTACCCGATGAAAAGTTCAAGGACTATTTTCTGAAATGGGAAGAATGCGATATTATGTCCAGCCAGGCATTCTGTAAGAAGAGGTCTGAAACGAAAAGATGAGAGACCTCCTGAGGATCATTGGTCGGTAAGAGACGAAGAGATAGAGCAAAAGCTTCTCGACGACTATTACGAATTCAAGGGCTATAACAAGGACGGTATTTTTACCAAAGAGACGGTGGGTAAACTGGGCCTGGGCTATTTGAGTAAAGACTTGCTGGAGAGGGGAATTTTGACGGATAACGGCAACCCATCCGTCAAAGCGAGTTCAACGGAAACAGAAAAGAAATAAAGTCTAGGGAGTGAACGTGAAGGGTAGGTTGAAAAAGAATTTCATTGATGGGAAGGAATACCCTGAGTGTACGTTTTGCCCGGTTTCCTGCCCATCCAGGGATTAAACAATGAAAGAAAAAAAGGAAGTAACAATGAAAGAAAAAAAGGAAATATTGACCGATTGTACCCTTTGTTATCATAGCTGCGGGACCAGGGTGACCGTCGAAGACGGTAGGGCGGTGAAAGTTGAGGGCCTGGAGTCCCATCCCCTCAACAAGGGACAACTTTGCCCAAAAGGCGAAAACGCCCTGGCGAGCATTTACAGCCCCGAACGTCTCAAATACCCCATGAAGCGGGTCAATGGAGGCTTTGAACGTATCTCCTGGGACCAGGCGCTCGACGAAATCGCCTTGAAACTCAACGCACTCAAGCAGGAATTCGGGCCCGAAGTATTAGGGGTGTTCAGCGGTTCCATCGGGGTGGAGAATCTGGAGATGGCCGGGCTCACCCAGCGGTTCAAGGCTGCCTTCGGATCGCCCAACTTTTTCTCGGTGGAGAGCGTTTGTTACCGCATGCGTATCCGGACCAGGCAGATCACCTTTGGCAAGTACCCCACCGAGGGACTCGATTCCAACCTATATATTCTCTGGGGCCACAACCCGGATGCCTCCGATTTCCCCCTCAAGTTGGCCCTGGAGGAGAATCTGGCAAAAGGGGCCAAGCTGGTGGTTATCGATCCGAAGCGCATCCCCCTGGCCGATAAGGCCGACACGTACCTTCGTATCCGGCCCGGTATGGACGGGGCACTGGCCCTGGCCATGATCCACGTGATCGTCAAAGAAAAACTCTATGACCAAGAGTTCATAGAGAAGCACACCGTCGGTTTTGACAAACTGGTCCCCCACGTTGAGAAATACACTCCGGAATGGGCCGAGGAGTATACCTGGGTCCCGGCGGAAGAAATCCGAAAATTGGCCCGATTGTTTGCCGGAACCAAGGGCGCCAGTATCTACCAGGGGACCTGTACCCAGGACCAGACCGCCAACGGTACCCAGAACAGCCGCGCCTTCGCCGTTCTGCAGGTGATCACCGGTAACATCAACGTTCCGGGCGGCTGGGTGATCAGTCCACGCCTGGCCTTCGGTAATGTTGGGCTCAAGGTGGAGGGCGATCCCTTGGGAGCGGAAGAGTATCCGCTGTTCTTCGAGGTGTGGGGGCGCAAAAGTCCTTACGGAGTGGTGACGATGGTACCGGAGAGCATCCCCGAGAAACTCAAGGCTTTCTGGGTTGTGGGGGGCAACCCCCTTATATCCATGCCCGATTCCAACGCCTTCAGGGAAGCGTTCCGGAAATTGGACCTGCTGGTGGTGCACGACATGTTCATGACCGAGACCGGGCAAGAGGCCCACTATGTGCTACCCGCCTGTTCCCACCTGGAAAAATGGGGGGTGGCTTACACCTACAATGTGTGTCATTGCATGCCTTACCTGATGCTTCGCAAAAAGTGCATCGAGCCACTTGATGAGTGCTGGTCGGAGTGGAAGGTGTACACGGAACTCGCCAAACGGCTTGGCATTGGGGACCAGTTCCCCTGGAAGTCGGAAGAAGAGCTGGTGGCTTTTGAACTGGAACCATCGGGACTGTCATTTGACTATCTTCTCAACGAAAAGCCGGAGGGGGCTTTTTACCAGGAAAAGACCTACAACATCCCGGAGGGGCTGTTCAAAACGCCAACACAGAAGATCGAAATCTACAGTGATGCCCTCGAGAAGGTTGGGTTTGATCCCCTGCCGTCGTTCAAGGTGCCCGAGAGGAGCATCTGGGGCGAGGGCAAAGACTTTCTTAAGAAATATCCTCTGATTCTCAGCATCGGCAGCCGAAATTATTACTACACCCACAGCCAACACCGCAACGTGGATGCCCTCCGAAATGAGGCTCCAGAGCCCCTAACGGAGATCGGGCCAAAGACCGCCGAAAAATACGGAATAAAAAATGGCGATGAGGTGGTTGTCGAAACCAACCGCGGCCAAGTGAAGATGAAGGTCAACATAGAAGAGAGGGTGGCCGAGGGAGTGGTCCTGGTGCCCCACGGCTGGCCGGAGGAGGCTAATGCCAACCTGCTCACCGATGCCCAGTGCCGGGAGTGCATAATGGGTTACCCCGACTTGAAGTCGCTGACTTGCGCTATTAGAAAAGCCTGAGCCTCCCACAACTTCTTATGATGGAGCGCCCTGTTCTTATGATGGGGCGCTCTATTTCGTCTGAGCAATGGCCGATCCCGGCAGGTAGGGTTGAAGACAAAATGTCGTCGTATTTAAAACTGATGGCAAACATTGTAGAAGAACAGATGTGCCAGTTGGATATCTGGATCTTATTTCATGATGCTGTTGACATCTTCAGAATCTGAACAGTTTTTCTTAAAGGATAATGAAGAGGGTGCATGCGTGGTCAAAAAGTTTTACATGCCAAACAATCTTTACACAGAGATATTAACTATGACAAAAAAAGTATTGCCTGTCGTATTGCCTGCCGGAGATGAAAAAGACATTATGGAACCCGAGTCCAAGCGCACGTCTGATCCGAGCATGAATGTTCTCATCCCGGCACCTCGAAAAATGTTGGGATTGATCGCCTTAGCGATACTTGCCTTGCTTATCGCTCTGGTTAAACCATTTGTCCCCAGTTTGGTGCCAATGGGCCACTATGTTATGGCCACGGTAATCATTGCCTTGGGATTGTGGATCTTCCGGCCCGGCAATTTGCCTTTCATGGCCGGTTGTTCACTTATCCTTGGCGGGACCTTGGCAATCTTTTTTACTCATAAAATGGAGTTGATTAATACCGTAACCCAGAAACCATATACGCCGCCTGACTTACTTGGTTTAGTTACCAGCGGTTTTCACTCCGGCGCAGTTTGGACCTTAATTCCTGCGCTCTACTTTGGCTTTGTGCTGCAAAAAACCGGCCTCGGCAAAAGAGTGGCCTATATGGTATTGAAAGCGTTTCCGGCAAGCTGGGCATCAATGGCATTGAGCTGGCTTATTATCGGCGTGGCGCTTTCCGCACTGACGCCGTCCATTACTGTGAGGGTAGCCATTGTCGTACCGATTGCGATCGGTATTGTTGAGGCATGCAAATTGAAATTCCGCTCGAAGGGGTCTGCGTATGTCTGTATGCTGGCCTGGGGTATGGCCATCTTTCCAGGCACCGGATGGTTGACCGGTTCCCTGTCAGGGCCGATCATGCAGGGATTTTTGCCCGCGGAGCTGAAACCCATGGCTAATTTTGACGCGTGGTTCCAAATCCTGGCCTTACCTTGGTTTACAGTGACAATCTTATATGTTGTCCTGGCTTTTTTATTCGCAAGACCTAAAGAAGCCATCGGGATCTCGGCGGATATGTTTAAGGATGAATACAAAAAGCTGGGTCCCATGTCACGGAATGAGCTGATTACTTTGATTATCCTTGTGGGCTCTCTGGTCATGTTTGCTACCGAAAAAATGCATGGGATTCCAACTCCGGCAACGGCACTGGGCGCATTGTTTCTGCTGATCATGTTCAGGATAATTGAAGGTCATGAGATCAGCACAGGAATTAACTGGGACGTCGTGGTATTCTTCGGTGTCGCTGTCACTCTTCCCACGATCTTCAAAACTGCCAAGATATCCGAATGGTTTGCACCCATTATCAGCGATCCTATCCTTGGTTTGGCGGGCTCTCCCATGATTTTTATGTTGGTCATAACGATCGGGCTCATGATCATCCGTTTTGTCGACGTTCCGTGGGGGTTTACAACCTGTGCGCTTACGGTTGTTTTGTTGATCCCCTTATTTAACGATTTCGGCTATCACCCGCTGGTAGTAACCATGTGCTACCTGGCGGCCATCAATTTCTTCCTGTTGGGTTACCAACAGCCGTGGATTCTGATGGCTGAAGGAATGATTCAGGGCCGAGGGTGGGCGCCAAGTCATATCGCTTTATTTGGATGCATTTATGTTGTGTCGGTTATCATCGCGTTGTTTGTATCTGTGCCTTATTGGAAATATATAGGGGTCATACCAGGGTGATGAATTTCCTCTACCTCCTTGTTGATACAATTTCAATCGCATACATTTAAAACTGAATAAACCCTCTCATGTAAGGTACACTCTCCAAAATTGTACACAACACGAGAGGGCCATTTTGAAATTATCCCAGGTTGTCGCCCATCCAGTAGGTCCTGCGGAAGAATCCAGATTCCAGGATTTGATGCATCAATATCATTATCTTGGTGCCTTACCGAATATCAGTAACACGATCTGGTATGTAGCAACCTAAAATTATGACTAGAGTACGTCGTAATGATAGAAAATTTGCAGTAACGACGCAGAGAAGAGTTTTTTGCGACGCCATCAAGATTCTTTTCACACAATTTATAAGCCATCGTTGTTGGAATACACCTCGAGCAAATATGACCTCAGATTGTCCTTTGTACCTCTTATACCCAGTTTTGATCTGATTCTATATCGATGAAACTCAACTCCCCTGACCGTAATATTTAAAATATCGGCTATTTCCTTGCTCGATTTGCCG
This sequence comes from Desulfocastanea catecholica, assembly GCF_054657295.1. Classification (NCBI taxonomy): domain Bacteria; kingdom Pseudomonadati; phylum Thermodesulfobacteriota; class Desulfobulbia; order Desulfobulbales; family Desulfobulbaceae; genus Desulfocastanea; species Desulfocastanea catecholica. Next base: position 5,508 of record NZ_BAAHYZ010000038.1, on the reverse strand, counting down.
TCCTTTAAAAGATTTGCGACCTGGAGTTCCTTTTGGGTTAAGTGCAGGTGTTTTGTGGAAAGCTTGCGCAAAAAAGGTGAAACAATATCCGTCAAATAAGATTCAGCCAGGGATACGTGTTTCAATGCGGCACTATCCAGACGGTATTTTTTTATCTGCTGGATGCAGGGCATAACCAATTCCCTGATATTATTCACAACGCTTTCTTCAATTGCGGATTTATCCGCCTCTCTTCTCTTCAGAATCACACTGAGGGCCGTGTTGGTTTCTTCAAGATTTTTTGTCTTGAATTTAAGCTCTTTGATTGTCTGTAACTGTTGGGTTATGTCTTCATAGGTTGCGATAATCGCGCGATTCTGTAAATTATCGCCAATTCGGACAGCCTTTACCCGGCATACAATTTCTCTCCCGTCCTTATGCTTGTACATGTATTCGGATTCATCATATACCCTTGATTTTTCCAGCGTAGAATAAGCCATGCCGCCCATTTCCCGGTAATCCTTCTCGGAACGAAACAGTATTTTTGTTGTTTTGCCGATCAATTCTTCGGGTTTCCAGCCAAAAACAGATTCCACGGCATCATTCGCGAAAATAATCTTGCGATCCGCCAGATAGATGATTGCATGCGGAGTTGCGTCCAATATGGAAGATCGTAACTCATTGAACTTTTCAATTTTATTTTGCGACTCTCTCAGCTCCGTTATGTCCATATTATTGCCGAGAATTGCTGGTCTCCCTCCATAGGTGATATTGGTGACTGTTTCCATGATCCAGCGGATTTTTCCTTTTTTGTTGACCACCCTGAAAATATACGGAGTGGTCATTGCGCCACGCAGCATTGCCGAGGCAGATTCCCTGATATTCTTCCTGTCTTCCTTATAAACAATACTGTGAACTGTTCGACCGATCAGTTCTTCCGGTCGATAACCCAGGTTTTCCGTTGCATGCTTGTTAATGTATATAAACCTTCCATCCTGAACCACATAGACCCCGGCAAAAGTTCCCTCCGCCAGGTTCCTGTACAGGGCCTCGCTCTCAAGCAACCTTGTTTCTATTCTCCTTAGATCGCTGATATTCTCAAAGGTTACAACCACTTTCCTGTTAACGAGATTGCTGCCTACTCTGGCAGCGCTTAATCTGCAAATAACGACACTGCCATCCTTATGTATACACGGATGCTCACCTATAATAACGCGAGGTTGATTTTCCAGGGCCGGATAAAAGGACTCTCCGACCTTTAAGAACTCTTCCTCTGTCGGGAACAGCATCCTTGTCGACTGACCGATCAACTCATCGGGCTTCCACCCGAAGACCCTCTCAACAGCGATACTCGCAAAAATGATCCTTCGGTCCTCCAGGCCAAGTGTTGCATGTGGCGCGGCATTCAAAAGAGACAAAGCCAGATCACCAATGATTGGATTATTCATCTTACCCTTCCTTGTATTATCCGTGAAATTTGGCGGGACGTTTCTCCAGAAATGCACGCATCCCTTCTTTCTGCTCATCGCAGCTAAAACAGAGGGCTAACTGGTCGGCCTCATACTGGCAGGCCCTGGCCAGATCGATCTCGACACCGTTATTGACTGCCTCTTTGCACAATCTGATGGCAACCGGTCCGCGGGAGGCGATCTTTTCTGCCATTTCCCGGCAGCTTGGCAGCAACTGCGCCTGCGGCACAACCCGGTTGATCAGACCGATACGGGCGGCCTCCCGGGCGTCGATGATATCTCCGGTAAAGAGCAGCTCGTTGGCCCGACCCCGGCCGATCAGCCGCGGCAGCCGCTGGCTGCCGCCGAAACCGGGCAGGACGCCGAGGTTTACCTCCGGTTGTCCGAATCTGGCATTCTCGCTGGCCAGGCGGATATCGCAGGCCAGGGCGAGTTCACAGCCTCCGCCCAGGGCAAAACCGTTGATCGCAGCAATCACCGGCTGCGGCAGGTTTTCTATGGTGCTCAGCACCTGCTGGCCGAGCAGTGCGAAGCAGCGGGCCGCAAGCGGAGAAAGTTTTTCCATAAAAGCGATATCGGCACCCGCCACAAAGGCCTTGTCGCCGCCGCCGGTAATGATCACCACCCTGATCGCCTCGTTTTGCGCCAGTTCCCGAAAGCAGCGCAGCATTTCCTCCAGGGTCTCCTGATTAAGGGCATTGAGGGCCTTGGGTCGGTTGATGGTGATGGTAGCGACGGCGTCATCTGCTATATACAGTAAATTTTTGAATTGCATAGCTAAACTCCCTTTTAGTTACATTGTTGTGATGACAGGATCAGTAAAGTAGCATGGCCACACCAATTGATATTCCGTTGGTGAATAAGGGCATCAATACAGCCAGCATAAAAATGGGCTTGTAGGCTTGTTTATGGCTTAAACCGACAACGGCTAGTGCTGTGATTACGGCACCGTTATGCGGCATAACGTCCAGGCCGGCGGTGGCAAGGCTTGCAATGCGATGAATCGCCTCCGGGTTGAGGCCAAGGTCCAGGAATTGTTGTGCGAAGAGTTCCATGGAGATTCCGATACCTCCGGAAGCAGACCCTGTAATGCCGCACAATAGTTGGGTGGCCAGAGACAAGGATATCAAAGGGGTTCCAGGTATGCTCATCAAGGCAGTGGATATTAATTGGAACCCGATGACCGATCCAACGACCGCCCCAAAGCCGACATCGGCACAGGTATTTATTAATGGGATAGCGCAGTTGGTTGCACCATTCGTCAAGGTTTTCAGTTTATCAGCCAGGTGTCTGTGGAGCAGAATCAATCCGGCAAAAATTCCCCCGAGAAGAGCCCATATGATGTCGACTTTGATGATGTTGAGAAGGATAAGAAGAATACAGGAAGGCATGAAAGACAGCCATATGTTTGGAAGGGCCGTATCATCATTGCTCTGAGTGGTTGCAGATATTGCCCCCAGAGGATCCGAGCCTTCGTAACCCTCGCCTTTCTTCTTTGAGCGCCTGATCATCCAACCGAGTAGGAAATAATTCCCGGTGATGACGAGCACCGAGGCGATCAGCCCAAGAGCGGGGGCTGCCATGGCAGTTGTACCAAGGTACTTGGTGGGGATGATGTTCTGGATCTGAGGTGTTCCGGGCAGCATGGACATGACGAACGTGGCAACGCCGAAAAAGTAGATGCCGGGAAAGAGGTGCCAGGAAAGATCTATTTCTTTAAATAATGGGCGGGCGATGGGCACTATAACGAAGAGGATGACAAAGACACTGACGCCGCCATAGCCGAGAAGACCACAGACGGCGACAATGGCCATTGCGACATAGAGTTCCTTGGTCTTGCCCGTCAACCGCAGAATGGCAGCAGCGATTTTCTTGGCAGCGCCGCTGTCTTCCATGATCTTGCCGAAGATCGTTCCCAGAAGAAAGAGGAAAAAGAACTTCATGGCAAAAGAGCTGAAACCTTTCATGTAAGATTCATTCAAGCCTTGTAACAGGTCGACCTGGGAAAAGACAAGGACGATCATGGCGGCAATCGGTGCGATGATGATGATGCTCCATCCTCTTAACGCAAGTGTGATAAGTGTGGCGAGACCAAAGATGATTCCAATAACGCTCAATAATTGCGGGTCCATTTTTTATCCATCCTTACTTTTGTCCCATTATTTGATAATTTTATTCATGCTTGTCCACATGAACGCTTTATGCATCCTGCTGCTTTTTCACCATTTCTCTTAATTTGCGCTTAAGAAGCTTGCCCGTTGGCCCCTGGGGTAAGGAAGTGACAAATTCGACCAGACGCGGGGCTTTAAACTTGGCAATGCGGCTGCGGACATAATCGATAATCTCCTTTTCCGTAGCCTCTTGCCCCTCTTTCAGCACGATATAGGCTTTGGCGAGTTCCCCTTTGTCTGCATCAGGAATGCCGATAACAGCGGCCATCCTCACCTTGGGGTGGGTGTAGAGCACTTCTTCCACTTCTGCCGGATAAATGTTTTGCCCACCGGTGATAATCAGATCCTGCTTGCGGTCAGCGACAGCCAGATAGCCATGTTCATCGACATATCCGACATCGCCGCTGTGAAACCATCCATTGCGATATATTTCGGCATTGACATCCGGTCTGTTCAGATAGCCATGAATGGAAAAGCAGTCACCTTTAAGAACGATCTCGCCCGTCTGGCCAACGGGTACCTCGGCATCATTATCGTCGACTATTTTAATAAGACAGTTGGAAAGGGGCGGGCCAGAGGTGTTTTCCTTCCGGACACCGACATAAGGGTTAAGCGTGGTGAAACCGCACCCTTCCGTCTGGCCATACCCTTCCAGGTGCGTCACACCAAAAGTTGATTCGATCTGTCGGATGACTTCCCCCGGACAATGGGCGCCACCCGAGTTGGTCACGCGAAGGGACGATACATCATCGTGTCCCTCTTTGAATTCATGAAGAAAATAGGAAAACATTGTCGGCGTACCTGCGAAGTAGGTCCCTCTAGAGTTTTTAATTGTATCAAGGACCTTGCGAGCATCAAAACGGTCAACAACCACCAGCGTTGCACCCGTAAAAAAAGCACTCATCATGACCACGTTGATGGCGAAATTATTGTACATTGGCAGGCCGCAGACTAAGCGGTCCTCCCGGGTGAATTTGTTGCGGGTGCAGCAACCCATGACGTTCGAGAGGATGGAGCGGTGCGTTTGTGTCGCGCCTTTAGGGCGGCCCGTTGTCCCGGAGGTGTAAATGACGCTGGCAATATCATCCATGTCATAGGCAACCACCGGGGCGGTGTCAATGTCAGTGGTCACTGTATCGAGAGCAACGGTGTTTTTGTTCGCAGGGCCATTGGCAATGATGATATGTTGCAGGGCTGGAAGGTCGCTCTTGACGGATGCATTGCTTTCCCATAAAGCGGCGTCCGCGATGATCGCACATGCACCGGAGTCCTCACCGATATATTTGATCTCGTGAGGTCTGTACATGACATTAAGAGGGATAACCGTGGCGCCGGCCCTGATGATTGCGTAATGGATGATGACAAACCGGACTGAGTTGGGAATTTGCGTCATGACGAAATCCCCCCGCTTGATGCCCAGCTTGATTAAACCGTTGGCCAGCTTATTGATCTCTTGATTTAACTCCTTATAGGTTAATCGCTGTTTTTCGAGGATCACCGCAACTCTGTCGGCCTCGTATCGTGCAACGCCTTCTAGCATATCACTGACAGTTTCCATTTGCATTTTCTCCTTTTGCATAATTTTACAATACTCAGGGCGCTTATTACGTGATTTGTACTGTATTTCTATTCATCACTAGCTGCAACACCTATTAATTCTAGTAAAATAGCACTTGAGTTACAGTAAAAATCTAGTAGTGTATTTGGCCTTTTCGGGATAAAATAAAAGATAGCAAAATGGATTTGCAGGTGAGTAAAATAAGAGATTTCGGTATGATATTTAAGGTGGGTGACGACACGGTAAGAAATATTTCACCCTCTGCTTCGCCCTCTGGTTCTGGTCTGGGAGCTGTTGTTTTATCTGCGCTTGACGGATACATCAAATAATT
>NZ_BAAHYZ010000037.1:0-26824 GCF_054657295.1 Desulfocastanea catecholica | reverse complement strand
ATCAAAATGGATGGCACATCCATATCATAATTTTGGTAACAATAATATCAATGATTTCAAATTGAAAGATTGCATATCAAAAGGAATAGTACTTTTATTGCCTTCAGGAAGAACATCACGGGATAAATCCATCATCGATGTTTTAATTTTCGGAATTGGCTATGTCCTGCATCATCCAGCTACCAATATTGCAATATTGTTGTGTCCGGTAAAGTATTTCTTTCCAATTGAATGGTTCAACGTTGAGTTCACTGGTAATCTTTTCCGGTGAAACGATTTGTTATCGAAAATATTTATATTATTAGTCTCAATTGCGGAGTGGTTCTGTTTTTAATAGTTGACGGGATATCTCTGATATATTCAAAACCCATTTTCAAATAAAATTGCTTTGAATTTGGATCTGACAAAACTGAAATTTCCTGTATAATTTGTCTTTTACATGTTTTTAATAGATGGTAGAACATTTGCCTTCCAATATTCTGCCCAATATATTCGGGCAATACAAACATATGTTCAAGCCAATATCCCTTCTCAAGATATATATTTTGAATTTTAATTTGTTCTGCTAAATTTATTATTGAGTAATACGCTATTATAGAGCTATTCTTTTCGAATACATAAACAAAATTATCAGTTATATAGCTATTCGTTATAGTTAATTCTTCTTTCCAAATTTGAAAGTATTTGTCTGGATACTCCCAATATTTTTTTGATTTAAATGATATGTCTGTTAATGTACTTGAGTCTTCAGGCAAGGCTCTTCTGATTTTCATGTAATTACTTGCCTCTCGTCGCTAACGTTCCGCAAAACCGATTGGCAAAGGAGCGAAGTGGATTTGCCAATCCGTTTTGATGCGGTTGTTAGCCCAAGTCCTTTCATTCATACAAAAATACGCTCATTATCTTTAAAAATGGAAACATGTTCAAAGTGTTGCGAATATTGTTCAGGGTGGAACGAGTGAACTGGAATTAGCCGCTTTGGTGATAGCGATGAGACAAACTTCTTTAAATCATCCAGTTTTGCATGACCACTCGTGTGCAATAATTTAAAGGGGATACAATTCTCTATGGCCCATGCCTTGAGTCGCTGCAATGCCACGCTCCGTTCCAGATAGCCAGTCCACATCGAGTAGACCCATACTGCTTCTGAAAGGTCAAAATGTCTTCCGATTTCTTTCCGGAACGGAGGGCGCAAAAGGATTACGGGATTTTTTGACTCTTTTGCAAGCTCAGGCAAAGGCTGTTTATGCGGTCTGTATTTTTTCATGACCCAAAACAATTTTTCCTGGACCAGATTTTCCCTCTGGAAAAAGGGATACCAAATGGAAACATTTATCCCGCCAGCTTGTGGGAGGCTATTTGTATATTCTTTCAAGCGATTAAATAATTCGGCGCTATACAGGTCAATGATCAGATTCCGGTTTGATCTCATCGCAGTTCGGTATAGCGAGATGATGCGATCAATATTTTGGCTCGGTACGGAAACCAATACAGGCCCTGAAAATTCCCGGCAGATCTCCATGAATTTTGTTTCGATTTCTTCTTCTGTTTGGAAAAATTCACTTTCCCTTTCTCCGATAATAGTTCCTTCCATCAGCAGAACATCGATTGGCGGCAATTTGGCTGCCAATTCGGAAGTGAGAGCTTTATTCAGACCATGGCCTCTAAAATCACCGGTATAAAATATTGATTTTCCACCCGCTTCGACCAAAAATCCATGAGCATCAAAGGCGGAGTGGTCCATTAGAAACGGTGTGACTGTAATCTCGCCAATCTTGACGGGCGAATATGATTGAAATTCAGCCGTATTGATGGTCCCTATTTTGTTGGGTGTGAATTCATCGCTGAAGCCCATTATTTTTTTTGTCGCGTTGCTCAAATATATCGGGATTTTGCTGGGTAGAAAACCTGCAAGGCCATAATGATCTAAGTGTGCGTGGGATAGGAAAACAGCATCAACTTTTTTTGTGCCGTGGGTCAAGTCGTCGAAAAGTGGCTGGGGCAAAAAAGATTTGATATCATCGCCGAAGTCGAAAGAAAGGGGAAGACCGAAATCAAGGAGAATGCGATAAGCATTGCTGGAGATTTCTATGCAGGTGCCCCCGACCTGCTTCGCTCCTCTATGAATCAAAATTTCCACTTCTCAGTTACCTGCCAATAAATCGTAATAGGTCGATTTCATGCCGATTTCACTGAATACCTGCTTCCAGCTATGAAAATTAGTTTTGTATTTCCCGGGCACGTTGTGACTAACCAAGGGAGGCAATTCGAGCAGCTCTTCGAATGTAACCCACCGGAGAATCAACGCATCTATACGACCGAGGAGAGTGTCCAAGTCGTGGCAGAGAAAGGTAATGGGGCAGATTTGCAGATCGGTTTTAAGCTCTATTGTGTTGGATTTATATTTTTCAAATTTTTGTTGGTAATTACGGTCAGAAAATGGCCCTTCTTGATTTTTGAAATATTGCGGCGTGAGCAAAGTGACATAGACACGCTCAGGAAAATTTCCTGCTTTGTCATGCAACAACAAGGCATGTTCTATTAGTTGGGATAATTGTAGAATTCGCGGGTTTTTCGGATTAGCATGGATATCGTCATACCATTTGGATTCGACAATGTTTATCCATTCTCCATTTGCTCGAATTTGTGAGTCACGGTCACTGACGATTTCCAGATGTCCCAGCGACAAATCGGCACGATTTCGCCAACATTTCAATTCCTCTTGCCTCAGACGTGTTGGATACAAATAGGCTTCAAGCCAAATTTTTGCATCATCAGGTAATTCCTCAGTCACTCCGCATAGTTTCTCAACCAGGCCATCTTGGTTGTCTTGATATTTGCGTGCTACAAGGTAGGTCCATACCACTTCTTTTGATAAATCGTTGTTTTTAATGGCTGGTTCTATCTGTCTTTCGACGTAAGGAAGTGGATGAATAATGTTGCTCGGATTTGATTCCATTTTTGGTTCTTTCACGGGCTAGTTATTCAGCTGATCTGCATATCTCTCCGGATTGGGATGATACACAGAAAGCTGACATCATTTTAGAGAACTTTGCTGGGGTTCTTCCATGGTCAACATCTTTCCAATCAGTCTTTCCAGGAATCTTCGGTTATTAGAATATAGTTGAGCTTGCACTTCTTACCCCACGTAAGGAAATGGTAAATAGGCGATCCTAATTTTTTGTTTAAAAATCAGAAGTTATACGAAATAGTATCTTTGGTCTCTGAAATCATTTTTCTCGCAAAGAGCAAGTCGATAATACGATCAATATCAGAAGCAGATATTTTTTTTTGAAAAATTGAGGAAATATAAACTGTAAGTGTTGTGAGTTTTCTTGGTCGTTTCTTTTTTTCAATTTTTCCGAGTATCTCAAATGCCCTGTTGTAGTTAGGATCCTCTTTAGGGGTTGATTTTGGATCAAGTTCGATAAGACTATTTATGCGTTTACATTTAAGCCCAGCTCTGTTCAGGTGACGAAGGAGTGGATCAAAACCTTTGTCTTTCGAAAGAACCGTACAATGAATCTGTGGTGATTTTTCCAAAACCCGACCTAGGTGACAAGCAATATGGAAATCAAGAGCGTTACTTCCATTGCCATCTACTCTCTCCCATTCAATTCGAGAACCTAGCTTTTGGGCAGAAGTTACAAGATCGATAGGAATCGATTTTTGGCTCGAACCAACAAAAATTTTAACGGTGCTATTTTTTTCTACTTGAGACAGGTCTATCTGCTGCACATTTTCAAAATCAACGAGTAAGAGTTTTTGTTCCATGTCTTTTTTAGTACCTGCATCACTGGTGAAGTGGTCCTCGCTGTCCTGTACATCACATCACATGGGATAGATTGAGGTTTCTTTACAGTACAATATTTCCAACATATCCGACCGTTGTCTTTAAGTCTTATATCAAAAAAATCTTCCAGACAATGTTTCATTTTTATTATTCGAGGGATAGATCGGCTTTCGGCTTCCCTGGCCACCACTCTCCTTTCTGATTTTGTTCCCGGAGTTTTCTGCTACGCCACAACCACCGCCAACAAATTACAAAGGGTGTGTTGGCCGGCGCGATCTTTCATTCTTGCAACTGCGAAATATCACCTGCCCTTAGATCTCTTCTTTTCCTACTGCCCTTTCTATCTTTCAAAATTGCGTTGTGGAATTTACCCTCTGGAACCGCACAACAGTTCCGGAGGGTGCATACCCCACGCAGCAAAATCTGTTTGTATGATGACTGTCATTTTTAGCTAGGTGTGCGATGCCCTTCCTACGGGCGGTTATAGCTCACAAAAACAGCAAGGGGGGAAATGCAACTGCATTGACTGGTAGAGTGGCAAGCAAAAGCGCTTGCTGAAAGATCTGCGGGGCTAAGACAGCGCAAGGGCCGAGAACAAGGATTTACAAGGGAATGAAAAGGGCGCTGGACAAAGCACAAATTGACGAGAGACTGGCCTTCAGGGCGGCAGACGACACCGCCGCCCTGAGTGAACAAACCATGGCCATTGCTTATATTTTACTATTATTCAATCGCTGTACAAACGGTACCACATTGACCTGTTGTTGCTCTGATCTGGCGACCTGGTTACCGTCTCGCCGCGCAACGACCAGGGGCGAAGAGTCTGGTTGTTCTTTTTCAAGCGTTGGCGTAGACTTGGGGTTTTCCGCCGGTGCACTCGAGGCAATCAATCGAGCAGGGATACGCGCCGGACCTTTTCCCAAAGCATCTTTAACCATTTCGGCATACCTCCGCCCTCTGGCCTCATTAGGTGAGTGATACGCACCAACCGCACTCCAGGTCTGTCCGTGCTTGTAGATCTCTTGTTGCAGTATCCATGATCCGAGATAAATATTCGCCAACGGATCAAAAGCCGCCTCCAGGGGGATACCGTATTTCTTCAACCAAAAATTATTTACCTGCATAACGCCGGAATCAAAAGACAGGCCCTCCGCCTCGGCTTCTTTGGCTTTTTTTAGTGCTTTTTCTTTGGAGTCAAACCGGTACCCTTTGCTTTCGATGTTAAGCGACCAGGGAGAAAAGCCGCTTTCAACGTGAGCTATCGCTTGCGTCCACTCAGCCGGGACATTCCAGGCGTTTGCCGCTTCTTCAAACATCGAAGCCATAGGTGTTGAATTTTCTGCCCAGGCTTGCCCAGCGACTACGCTGCCAACCAGGATCAGGACGACCAACCAGCGTTTCATCGGGCCATCTCCACAGTCTGCGACTTGACCCTTTTAGCCACAGCATCCAGACCTCGCGATTTATGCAGATCATTAAAATCTGTATATTTCAATGCCTTTTCCTCTTTGGTAAAACTTGGTACAACGACAGCAGCATCAATTGCTTGTGCGGCTTTTTGTGCCTTTTTCAGACCCACGTTGCCAAACGGAACACCATTGATCTGTTCCGGTAAATGATGATCGTTATCAGCACAAAGAGTAATTTCAGCCTGCGGGTATTGGTCGCGGAGGATCTCGGTCACTGGCTGGAGATTATTTGCATTAAACACAGCAACCACCGGTTGACCGGTGGCCATATGCAGGCTGGCTGCCGTAGCGTAGCCTTCAGCAATCAGAAATTCTTTATTATTCAACGACTTCAAAGAGGGAATAACAAAGACTGCTTCTTGCTGCGGGCAACCTTTCTCAAATCCTTTCGTACCGTTCGGCTCAACCCATTGCAAGGTTTGCAATCGACTGGTCCGGGGATCAAATCCAGGAATCAATAGGTTACCGTGCCGGTCCTGTTTTAACCCAAAACCTTTCACTCCTTTTTTTGCAAGATAAGGATGTTCCACGGCTGGTTCGGCGTTCATCCATTTGGCATATGCCCGTTTCATGGCCTTTGCCTGCTGTTCTTTTCGTTCGGTTTCTCGTGCCGCCAACCGTTTAGAGGCTTCCGCTTTCAAAACTTCCTTTTGCTCTGCACTCAAGGTGTGGCCGGTGGCGATCCATTTTACTTGCTCGCCGGTCTTGTAGTTCTGCCCCCAACCATTGGGGCGTCCGTCAGCGTAGCCGCAATAGGCACCGTCTTTCGTTCCGGCCTTGCCGGTCAACACCGGCACCCGGTGAATCTGCCCATCCATTAACGGCTCATCAACAATCAGGCCCGTTTGCTGGAGCGTCTGGGCAAACTCTTCTACAGGGGATAGACCTGGAGCAGTTGTAACAACCACAGCTTCTTTTTCCGGCAGCCATGCGGCCAGGGCTGTCAGGCTTACGCCTTCAGGGGCATACCAGAGTTTTGCCGTTCCATCCCATTTTGCCCCCGCGGCCTTGGCTTTATCTTTTTCTCGGTACGGAACACTTAAAAAGGTTTTTGTCTCAGCAAGCGTTTCTTGTGCTGCCGGTGCGACATCTTGAGACGAAATTTCAGCCGATTTCTGATACCCGGCCATGAACTGGTCTTTCATTTCTTGCGGTGCAGGAGACTCCAACCCCTCAAATTTCATGATCAATTTTTGCCGGTCAAAATGATCATAGTCCCTACTTGCTAAGTCAAATATTTTGTCGCCCTGGTGATATTCGCAATGAAACGCCCCTTGCTCGTTTGCCGCACAAAGCGCCTGAAAGGCCGTGCCAGCCTCTTGGGCGGAAGGATACTCTTGATATACTTCATGTGATACCTCAGCTTTTGATGTGTTGCCACTTATAACAAAAACCCCGGCTTCGACTTCAGGCTGCTCTGCTGTCAACTCCTGCTGTAGATCCATGACGTACTCCTTAATCTTTTCCGCGTCCCGGCTGGCCCTCATAATTTCATGCGGATCTTTTTGAAGAACGGTTACCCAACTGTCCACATAGGAAACATGCTGATCCGGTTGGTGTGGTAATCCCAACTCCTGGTTAAGCATCCAGGATGCTATTTCCGCGCGTAATTCCTCTTTGGCGTATGCTTCTGATCCACGCGGGCCAAACTCACGATCCATCCGTGATGAATGCCCGGTCCAATGACCGAGCTCATGCAGGGCGGTGCTGTAATAATTGCCCGCTTCAGGAAAGTTCTCGTGCAACGGCAGATGTATTTCATCGGTCGTAATTCGATAAAAGGCACGATTCGCTTGGTCATGGATGATAGTCGCGCCGGAATCCTGCAAGATTTTTTCACCCCTTTCAATCGGGTCCCAGGTGAGTTCCGGTGGTTCATAGGCTGGAATATCCTGACCATCAAGGGTTTGTAACTGGCTGGCATGAAATACGGAAAACACATGCAGGCGTGGCCGATCCAGTTGCACGTTTTCTTTCAGTTCTTCGCCCTTTTCATCCCGGACCGGCTGGCCGGAATCATCCAGCACAGTCTGACGATCTGTCCATTGCCAGAATACGACCTGTTGCGCCCTGGAACCTTTTTTTACCCGCCATTCCTGATCGTTGGCTTGTTTCATGGTCAACCACCGAGGATCAGCGTAGCCGTGCCGGGCCAACATTATCGTATTGATGCCCTTATAAACTGTGCCACTGACCGGATTCATGGGCCGGTTATACTCTCCGGCTTTCCATGGCTTTTGCCAGGGAGCAGTACCCTTTTTCAACTCCTCGATGATGGTTTCGGCAAAGGTTTCCGATATGGGTTTTCGGCTAGATTTCTTCACTGACGATTCCCTCCAGTATATCGGCCTCGTTTTCGTCGCTCTGGAAAGCGCCCATATAATCGGCAACATCCGGATCAACCGGAATACCTATGCCGGGGTGATCCATGGCCTGTTGCTCAACCTTTTGCGCTGCTGCTTTCAAGTAATCCATGTGATTCCTCCTTAAAAAGTAATTATCGGCTCAACCAGCCTGAGAGTAGCGAGCGGCACCAGGCCGAAATATCGGCTGTCAAAACTGCCGCTGTGATGTTGTGAGAGAAGCAAAACTTTATCCGGTGGGATAATACCGGGAACAAGGCGAGAGGGAGGCAATGGCCGTCCTTGGCTGTCCGTACTAACGATTACCGTACCGGCCAGCGGTTGACCGTTGACCGCAATCAATCCATTGGGCAATTCAAGCCTGTCGCCGGCAATGCCGGAGATCACTTTAAGCAGAGGGCGCAAGCCCGATGCACAGGATCCGGCGGCTAAGTAATCCCGCTCCCGCGCCAGGGTGATATGTTCAGCATCCTCAAGACAAAACGAGGCCAGCTGCCCACGCTGCATTGGGCCGTCCGTGATCCGGTACAGGCCGGGCGGCATGGAGCGGGTCAGGTTCAGTCGGTAACCTGCCGACCACAAAACCGCCAAGACTACCGAAGCGACCAGGCTAATCACGAAGATATTTTTCATATTCCGTTTCCGTTATCACCGGGCCGACCGGCACGGCAGCTTGTTTCTGCCGCGAGGCGGCATACAGGCTATCCGACTTCATAGGGGGTGGTACTTTGGCGCGGGCCGAAAATACCGGATCGATAAAATAGAGGATCTGCCGGCCGTAGATAGGGGATTGGCCGGCGGTAAAAATCAGCATGTCACCAGGGGCGGTCACTTTACCGGAGCTATCTTTCTCCGCGCCCGGCAGCCGCAGGCACTCATCGGGTGTCAGCAGCGGTCTGGATGTTTCGGCAATACTGGTTGATCGTGATCTGCCGCCTTTACCGCGACTAATGGAAACTTTTTTACTCACCACCGTTGTTGTACCGGTCAGTTTGGAGAGGTAATCAGCCGTTTCCGAGATGTTCGGGGCGTAGGCAATCCTGATATGACAATTGGCCATCAGGGCGTTATCCGTGCCATAAACATTGTTCAGTTGTTTGGTGTCCTGGACAATGAAATATCCTTTGATGCCGTACCCGGCCATGAAGGCAATCGCCCGCTCGATGATGGGCAATTTACCAAGTGAGGTGAATTCATCGAGCATCAGCAAGAGCCGATGGGCATAAATAGCCGTGCCGGCACCATTGGCAAAGGTCATTTTTTCTGTCAGTCTACCTAACAGTTGCGTCATAAAGATGCGCAACAGCGGACGCAACCGATCAATATCAGCCGGTGAGATCACCAGATAAAGGTTGACCGGCACGGCATGATTCATCAAATCCATAATCCGAAAATCACACCGTTCGATATTACGGGCCACAACCGGATCACGATACAACGCCAAATTTGCTGTAGCCGTGGAGACCACACCCGCCATTTCCTTATCTGCTTTTGCCAACATACCGCTGGCGGTGGAGGCGCAAAAGATATGGGCAGCGTGGGCTTTTTTAACATCAATACCGGGGAATATCGCGGACAGCATGGCCGCATGATCCGTGGCAATAATCTCTTCAAAAAGATCTCTGGGACCACCTTCGCGCTCCGGATCTTCGAGCATCAATGACACGTCATACAGGTTGGCATGCCGTTTTTTCGCATGGCGGGTGATCAGCAGGCAGTGCAGCAGCACCCCACCAAAAAAGCCGCAGGCCGCTTTGTCCCAATAATCCGGCAACCCCTTGCCGTCAGGGTCCAGCACCATATTGGCCACCTGTTGCACATCCGATATAGCCCGGTCACCATCTAACCGGATTTCCTCAAGCGGATTAAAACAGGCGGTCAGGCCGCTAGGGTCCGAAGGCTCAAAACGCAGGATCTTGTTGCCCCGGCTTTTGAGGTATCCGGAGGTCAAGGCGTAGTTTTCACCCTTAATATCAAAGACCACACTGGACTGTTCCCAGGCAAGCAAGGTCGGCAGGATCAGGCCAACCCCTTTTCCGGCGCGAGTCGGCGCAAGGCCCAACAGATGTTCCGGGCCATTGTGCCGCAGATACAGTTGTTCTTTTTTCTTGGAGTCAAACCAACCGCCGACATAGACACCCTGACCGGAGAGGTAACCCATAGCCTTTATGTCGCTATAAGTCGCCCATTTGGCCGTGCCGTGCAGATCCTTCCGCCCTTTTGGGGTCTGGTGAGCTGCCACATACAGCAAGCCAGCCAGGACCAGCGGGCCTGCAAAGATCATCAAGCCCTGATCGGTGATCGGCTGCACCACCGACGACGACAAAGTACCCGATGGCCAGTACAGCATTTGCCAGGGCCAATACCAGAGCCGGGAAAGGGCGGTAAACGGTTCACCGAGCGAAGGATGGTTGCCAAACATCCAGGCTATCCGTTGTGCCGTCCACATCAGCACCGCTAGACTCCAAAGAAAAACGGAAAAAATAACCAGCCAACGCCATGTCTTTTTAGTGGTCGTCCGGCTGACATGGCCGTACTGCTGTTCAGTCATTGTTTTGTCCTGTGTACGGATCGCGCCTTGTATATGGCTCTTTAAAAACAACGTCCTTGGTCACAATGACGTTAAACTGATACCCGGGCCGTATTTCCAAGGTCGGTTTGATATTCAGATTCTTTTGCAGCAGGCTAAGAGTTGTTTGCCCCATTTGTGCCGCCAGGGCGGCAGCCATGGCGTCTTGCACTGAGGTGCCGTCGCTGTTGTCGCTGTTGTTGGAAACATTATCCATGGCATAGCTAGTGCTGCCGGTAATCAAGCTCATTAACAGCGAAGATCCGAAGATGCGCAGATAATGATTATCCACCTGGTCCTCGTGTCCCGCATAGCCGGACATATCGGCACCCGGCATGGCGCCGAGGGTCACGGCGGAACCATCGGGAAAATTGAGCCGATTCCAGGCAATAAGGACGCGGCTTTGCCCGTACACCACGCGGGAATCATAGACGCCATACAGTTTTGAGCCTTGCGGGATCAACAGCCGATAGCCGGTCGCTGTGTCGTAGACATTCTGCGAAACCTGCGCGATCAAGTTTCCCGGCAGATCGGAGTTGATCCCACTGACCATGATTCCAGGAATGACGGTGCCGGTTTTGATTTCAAAAGATCGGCCCAATTCTCGCGTATAAGGGGAGAGCCATTCTTCCCGGCCTGACCTTTCAAAAAACTGTTCTTTATCTCGATCAGCAGTGGTGCTGTCGGCCTGGTTTGGATCCATCATGGACATATCGACCGGCTGTTGAACGGCGGCAGTCTGCGAATAGTGGTTAGTTTTACCGGATGGATTTTCCGTTTTGTTGGCGGCGTTGTCCGTCCCGATCCGCTTGGCGACCAGGGGCGAGGCCAGGGCGGTAACGTATGCCTGTTGCTTGGCCCGGCGTTGTTCCTGCTCCAGGCGAGCACTTTCCTCGGCTTGGGCTGGATCATTTCGCACTACCACCAACGGCCCTTTTGTTTGCGGTTGAGGCTGGTCTTCCGGCCGTAAAACCGCTGGACTATCGGATGGTGGCTGAAGTGACAATCCGTGCCCTTCCAGGACTGTCAAAGGCCTTTCCTGTGGGACCACTACCACCTGTTTTTCCACATCTTTTTTGGTAGAATCATTATAATTGACGCTGTAAAAAAGTACCCCGAACAGACCGAGGACGACCAGGGCGATAATGTACAACGGCCATTTTTTCATTTTTTCTGGTTTGGCCTTTGGCGGTCGTAAACTGTTAGGGCTTTCCATGGTCACCACCAGTTGAGAGAATTGAAAAACCAGCTGCCGGATACCCATTGGCCGTATATGACCGGGCTATGGTTTTGCTCTGTTCGGTGTCGACGATCCGGAGTTGCAGATACCAGACCGGCGGTACTGCCGAATGTAGGGTATCAAGTACATAGCTCATGGTCACCGTACCGCTCCCGGACAAGGTAAACCCTTTTTGCCGTAGGTTGGTTTCAAGCGCACGGCTGAACGCATCCGATTGCTGAGGTGTCACCAAATTGATCGAGGTGTGACCCGGCGGATAGAGGGATGTCAGATAACTCGTGGCATCGTCCGCGATAGCGACAACACCCTCTTGAGGGAGTTGACCGACAAAAGAACCGCCGACTTTGTGGCTACCCGCACAACCGGTCAAACCAAGAAACAGAATCAAAGCGAATATCCGGATCATTTTGCCCTCCTTATCTCGACACTCTCTTGATCCCCCCCCACTCCAGCGACCAGGGCAATTGTTTTGAAAAGGCCGTCAACCATCATGGTGGTATCGTTGATCCGGTAATTTACCAGTACGTCTTTATCGCCCTTGCGAACCAGGAGCGCGGGCATTTCTCCGGACCTCGTTGCATCGGGAAGCCTTATATATGTTTTTAGGCCATCATCAAATACTCGTTCCGGTTTCCAGGCGGCTTTGCCGTTGACCTCATAATTAAAATTGAGTTTGGACAAATCAACATCCCGGCCCGCTTCATCCTTGGTGGACTGCCATTCCTTTTCTTTTTTGGCCAGTTCGTTTTTCTGCAGGGTGGTTCGACGGATGGCGTCGCTATAAGTAAAACCGACATACGGGGTATGTCCGCTGCGGCGTGACAACAGCCGCAAATGATATACGCGCCGATCCGTGGTGATTACGGCACTTGTTTCAAGTCCGGAGTCCACCGGTTTGATGAACAAATGGGTAGTGTTTCCGGCGGTACCGGATTCAACCATCCACCGGGCCGAGTCACCAACAACGATCTCATTGATGGTTTCGCCCGGTTCCAATTCCACGTCACAGACCTGGAACGGTGCCGCGATCACGGTCGGTAGAGAGGCCCCATGCACATACATGAGTTTTCCCCCGGCGGCCATGTACGGCTGAACATCGCCGCCACCGTTCCATTGCGAAGAAAGTTGAAGTGCCTTGCGCTCTTTTGCGGTAAGCGGAATCGCCACCGGGTTCAGGTAGTTTGAGGGCTCGTTTGCCAGAACCGGAGAAGCCAGGGCCAGGAGAAACACTGCGACTATGACTTTTTGCATGGGTTAATTCCTCTAGTTGGTTATTATTTTGGAAGCTGCCAGCGCCGTAATGTAGACCCCGCCAGGATTGGCTAGAATGTCCGCCTCGGATGTAGGCGGTTGCAATTGGATAGATGCCGTGGCTTCGTAACTCCGTTGATCAATCAAGGCTCCGGCATGGCTGCGGATTGTCTCGATCCACTCGACTCTGTATGATGTATCGCTAACCGGCAGCGGCAGGCCCTTGATTTCCACATGAATCAGCTTGCCCGATTTGGCTATTTCATACGGGTTGTTTTCTTCAAACCACTGTTTAAGAACGCCCTTGGCACTGCCGGTGATAAGTCGGGACAGTCGAGTGATCATTTTTTTTTGTAGTTCGGTGTCTGCCGTGACCGTTCGCCAGTTGATAATGGCGTCGGCAATCTCGGACTGGACCAGATTACGCGGAGCGGCAACTGATTGATCACCTCGGATCACATTGCTAACCTTGCCTAATTTATCGACTTCGACGATATACGGAACAACCTTGACTTGCCGCGCCTGCATGATATTGCCAAAGAGAGATAGGGCTAAAATACCCAGACAGGCACATGCTACCGCTCGCCATTGCGCGGCACGGCTGATATACGATCCATACCGTTCTAACCATTCTTCCCGTCCGTCTATATAGGGGTTATTCGTCCGGGCAGACCGGTCCTGTAATGGTTCTTTTTTCTTCAAAAATTCCATTTTTTACCTCTTTTTTGGGTTGATATTCCCGAGAAATATCAAGGAATATCAGCAATCATTATATGATTTGTTTGTGGCTGATTAGGTTTGATCGTTGTTGAGGTTTTTTGAGACTTTCGCAGCTTCTCGCCCTTGTTTTAAATGCGAGTTCATGCGCTGGCCGATTGATCCCCAGGCATTACGGTCTTGCCGGGAAGAACTGTTCGCGTCCATTAAATTTTGGGCAGTACCGCCGAATTTAGCCCAACCGGTTTTGCCCTGGTGTCCTGCCATTTCTGCTGCTGCTTTAACAGATCCGATACCTCGTGCCAGGGATGCGCCACCTCCTGCTACCCCCGCCCCAACGGCTCCGACCGCTGCGGCGGTTGTCATTAGGCTTCCGCCGGTATTAGTGTGAGAACCGTTGATGATTCCGGCACAAACATCCGGAATGGTTTTGACCAGGGCGAGAAGCACAACAGCGGCACCAACGAGAATAAGGAGGTCTTCAAGTTGCATGGTTGTATCCCGGAAGTCATTTAAAAATGACATCCCGATACCAACAACAAGCTGCATGACAAAGAGTTTGAAGGCTACCGACAGGGCGTAGCGCATAGTATTAATGGCGTATTCTTTCAGAATACTTGACCCGCCGAATCCTAATAGAAGTACGGCAGCGTTCATGGCAATATAGGCTTCGCATTTAACCATGACGATCTGTGCGGTTATTAAGGCGAAACACACCATGATCATGGCCCCGACAATCAAAAAACCAAGAGAACTTATCGGCGTCCACCCTGATGATTCGTCTATAATTCCCTTAACGATATTCATTCCAGTATTGAAAGGGGATAAATTAAGATCAGGGCCGCCAAGAGTTATTGCAACTGAATTTAACCCATTGATCAAATTCATTGACCATACATCATAGTTTTTAATAACAGAGAAGATAAACCCTGCGAAAAGCAATATAAAAACAAACTGTTTGAAGATTGATGCAATATCGTCTCTATTTAAAGAAACTCTGATTCCGAGCAAAACAACATCTAAGATCAAACACCAATAAAATAATCGTTCCGCGTATCCTTGTAATGTTGTACCATATACAGAAGCCTGGGTTGAAAATTTGTCCATTATATCTACGACGATATTTCTAGGCTCGGCAAAGCTGACGTCCGGCACAAGAGCAATAAACAAAATAACTAAAACTAACAAATGGAGGGGTTTTATAATGCGCATAAAAGCGACCTTAATCTTTTTCTTTTTTGTGTTTGGCGTAACCATTGTCGGTTGCGATAACAAATTAGAAACATCTCAAAAAGTGACAAATAGTAACACCGTTTCCCAAACTCAAAACATCCAGCAGCCAAAAGATACAGCCGAAGAAGATAAAGAAAGGGCGGCCTGGAAGAGAGTTACCAAAACAACTGAATACGATGGCAGTAGATACGACAAACCTTTAAAGTAATGTTTTAAGGTAACGGCTCATTATATCGGCTAGAATCATAATCCGATGTAGTCGTTGCCTCTTTCCATTGTTCCATTTCCATCTGTGATATTTTTTCCGCCTTCATCTGGCTTGCCAAGGATGATTGCGTCTTTGTTGCCATTAGCTCGCGCAATTGCCGGGCCTCTTGGATTTGTATTGTGGCAAGCTGATTTCCGGCTTGAATTGCTTTCATTTGTCCATCAGGACTTTGAAGCAAACTATTGATATAATTTTCCAGTTCTCCGGTATCCTGCAGCTCTTGAAGTTGGTGGCCGGAAAGCTGGAAGGTGGCTTCAGACGCCTGATCTACTGAACTTGACCAGGTGTCATAATGGTTTCTATATTTTTGGTTCGCGGCAGCGATCTCTGCCGGACTAGCACCGGCCAGATCGGCAAATTCCGACTGTTCAGGAAAGAGCGTGTTGAACACTTCGGCCAGAGCTGTCATTTCACCACGTTGTGTTTTAAGGGTGCCGGTAAGAGAGGCCAGATCCCTTAATTGTCCGGCCAGTTGGGCCTTGATGTTACCCGGTAACGATGCAGTGTTTTGAATCATGTTCTGCACCATTTCGATTTGTTGCGCGGTCTGTTGGAGAGCTTCAGCATATTGACTGGTCAAAGTCTCAAGTTCTTTCAGATTAGTTACACGCTCCAAGGCTTGGACGAATACATTTGAGCAGTTGCTGCAATAAATTGCTTTGGCGGGTGCGGGTAGTGTCAGCAGCGCAGTAATTCCTAAAATTAGTAGCTTTTTCTTCATCAGTTCCCCCTTTCTTCCAGCCATTTTTCTTGCCAACTGGTTGGGCCGTGTTCTGCGGCCAATTGTTTGATTCTTGCAATACTGTCCTTGTCGGCAGCACCGACAAAAGAAAGCGTTTTTTGACCGAGAGCCAATTGCACCTGGCGGCGGCCTTCGGGTGAAATAATGTAATAATCTCGCTTCGGTGTTGCGTTGGCGATAATGTCTATTTGCCGGTTGTTCAGGCCGATATCGGTATACAGGTTGTATTGGTTATCCTGCCGGGCCGCATGGTTCGGCAGGAGTATTTTTGTGGGACAGGATTCAACCAGTACATCCATGATCCCTGAATTTCTGGCGTCAGACAGGCTTTGTGTTGCCAGGACCACCGCGCAATTAGCTTTGCGGAGTACCTTCAACCACTCCCGGATTTTGGCCCGGAACACCGGATGCCCAAGCATGACCCAGGCTTCATCGAGGATCAGCAACGAGGGTTGACCGGACAGACTTTTTTCAAATCGGCGGAAGAGATAGAGCAGCACCGGTATCATGTTGGCCTCGCCCATTTCCATTAAATCCTCGATCTCGAACACCATCATCCGAGAAAGGTTTAATTCGTCGTTGTTAGCGTCCAACAAATGCCCCATTGCTCCCTGTTGGGTGTATTGGGTCAGAGCTTCTTTCACCTCTTCATCTTGCACGACATGCCAAAAATCAGTCAATGACCGCATGTCCGGCGGATTATGCCGCAAGGTGGTGAGGGCGGTATGGATCGCGTTACGATGTCCCGGCAGAATGACTAATTTTTGTAATTCCGCCAGCGAGGCCAGCCAACCGGCGGCCCAGGAAAATTCCGCCTCGGATTCATCAATGTGTTGTAGAGGTGCGAAGGAAAGCGAATCAATACCGATGTGATAATGATCGCCACCGGCACCAAGACAGAGAGGATACAGGCTCATCCCTTTATCAAAGGCAACAATTTGCGCGTTTTGGTAACCGCGAAACTGGGCGGTTATAAGGCTCAGTAAGGTACTTTTCCCTGATCCGGTGGGACCGAGAACTAAAGTATGGCCCAGGTCGCCGGAATGGAGATTAAACCAAAACGGTGTAGAGCCGTCCGTGGTCAGGACCGCAAGCGGTCGGGATCGGGGTGGATAAAACGGGCAAGGACAATATTGGCTGCCGGTCCAGGTGGTTGCCAGGGGTAACAGATCGGCAAGGTTCAGGGTATTGACCAGCGGTCTGCGGACGTTGGCATATCCATTGCCTGGATGCGATCCCATCCAGGCTTCCAGGGCGTTGATAGATTCAACCCGGCAGCCGAAGCCAAGCGTTTGCACGATCCGCCGGAACTCTCGAGTTTGCTGGTGTAATTGTTCCAGGTCTTCATGCAGCAGGACAATACAAGACGACAGATAACCGATACCAACCAGTCCGGCCTGGACCTCTAACAGAGCTTCTTCTGCATCATCCCGCATCATTTGCGCGTCGCGGTTTACGCGGGCATTAGGATTGTTCAGAAACATATCCAGAAAACGAAACATCTGTTGTTGCCAGCCTTTCCGGTACATATTGATTTCCTTGGTACCGTCAAGCTGATCGAGACAGATAAACCGGGTTGAATACCGGTAAGCCACAGGGATACTGTCCAGGTCCGCCAGCATCGAGGGCCAGGATTCATGGGGCAGGCCATCGAGGGAAAGTACAGATAGATACTGCTCCCCAATACGAGGCTGTAAGCCGCCTATTAGGTCCACTCCGCCGATAAGGGCGTCCAGATACATCGGGGTTGACGGTACACGGATAGGATAATTTTCTCCGGTCAGGCAACGTTGCAGGTGTGACAACAAAGAAGAAAAAAAGTGGCCGTCTTCCTGCTCAATTTCCCCAAGCCGTTCCATCCGCAAAACCGAGGAAAGCAAATCTTCCAATTCGACTAAAGTACCAATAAATTGATCAAGGGCCTTTTCCATGCCGGAAACGGAAACACCAGTTCGGACGGATTGTGCCATTTTCGTGGCCTTAAGATCCGGCTTAAAAGTGACCGTCAAAACCGTTTCAGTTTTGTAACAGAGGCCGTTGCCAAAAAAAGAACGGCGTTCTTCATCAATTAACCGGGTGACCGGATCGGGAAAATATCCGCTTTCCGGCTGCGGGTACGCATGGTGGGGGCTGCGGATGGCATCTACATGCAACATCCAACCAGTACCTAGCATTCTGATACCATTGCTGACCTTGTTGGAAATCCAGGCTAATTCGTCCGGGGTGGAACCCGCCGTGTCTTGGCCGGCTATTGCCCAGGCTGCGAGGAAAGAGCCATCTTTGTTTAACACGACTCCAGGCGCGACCAGGGCGGCATAGAGCAATAAATCAGGTAGTCCTTTGGCGCTGGATCGGTAATCTTTAAGTTTCAACACTTGAATCCCCCTTGCGACCGCCAACGGGACGCCCTGGCCGGATAGTAATCTTGTTGATTAATATGGCGAATCCAGACCTTTGACATAACCGGATCGCTTTTGGCCATTGCGCGTAAAACAAACAGTGAACAGATCCAGAACAGCACCGCTGACACTCCGGAAATAAGGGTCATACCGCCTACCCCTACCAAAAAGGCAATCAAGCCGCTGAACATGACCAGTTCGCGTTCAGCACCGAATACCTGATTATGGCGATGCAGGCTTTGGCGGATCGGCACGGTTCGCATTAGATGAGCGCTCCGGAAAAGGAAAAAACGTTATTGACGATAGAGGTGGCAAAGGCAATGAAACTGATACCAAACACTACCTGCAACAGCAGTTTGAAACCGCCGGACAAATCATCTTTGTTAAGAATAAAAACCACGCCACAGAGTGCCATGGCGACAATTGAAACCCATTTACCCGCCGGGCCGGTGATGGTGTTAACCACTTTTTCTAAAGGGCTGGAAAATTCGGTTATGCCGCCGGAGGCGGATACAATCTCCGGAGTAACAAGAGCCAATAAAAGCAACAGGGCAAAAAACAGTTTGTTATGCATGAAAAACAACCTCAGTTTGATATTTATGGTTTTTGGTGTCATAGCCGGTGACGCGTAAGACCTCGGCTATGCGACGACCGCCGGGGGATCGTTCAATAAAAACGACCATGCCAACGCTTTTGCTAATGAGTTTTTGCTTGGGTGCTATGGTAGCCTCAGCAATTAATTCTTCCAGCCGGTCTAACCCTTCGGCTGCGCTGTTGGCGTGAACCGTGGCGATCCCGCCAGGGTGACCGGTATTCCATGCTTTCAACAGATCCAGGGCCGCACCGTCGCGGACTTCACCAATGATGATACGGGTAGGTCGATAGCGCATAGTCACCTTGACCAGACGCCGCATATCCACATGGTCCGAGGTTCGAAAAAATACTGTATTGGGGCTTTTTGATTGGAGTTCCATAGTGTCCTCCAAGATCAGGAGGCGGTCGGCTGGACAAAGATCGGCAAGAGCGAGGATCAGGGCATTAACCAGGGTGGTCTTGCCTGATCCGGTACCGCCAACCACCAGGATATTGATACGCGAGGTAAGCGCTTCTTGAAAAAGGGGAATTAGTGCAGCACCCATGATTCCGGTCCGGACGTATTCATCCAGGCCGAAAACACGGCTTGCTTTTTTCCTGATTGTGAAACTCGGAGCCGATACGACAGGCGGCAAAAGTCCCTCAAATCGAGAGCCATCCAGGGGCAATTCACCTTCGACAATGGGACGCTCCGGCGTCACCACGGTATCCAAACCGCTGGCCACTAAAGACAGAATCAATCGGGCCTTTTCGGTAGCCATTACTGAAACAGACGCCATTTCATGGCCGAGTTTTTCAATCCAGATTTTACCGTCAGGGTTGAGCATGATTTCTACAACGTCCGGATCACGCAGCGCGGACATAATGACAGGACCTAAATTGTGTTCTAATGATGTCATCAATCGGTTGTCTATGCTCATTGGTTACCTCAACACAAAAACAGCGACATTAACCAGGGCGGATATTCCGACAATGGCAGCAAGCCACACCATGTTGGACCGAAAACGGTTCATCGTGGCACCATTTTCCTGAAATATTTTGTTGATTTCATGTACCGACGAAGTGGAAATGCTTTCGCTCAAGCCGGCCGTAGTCTGTTCGACAGCTTGAACATAGTTGTCTGTTTTATCAGTTAGGATCGAGGTAAGGGCTTTCCGGTGACGATATAACAATTTCTCTTCTTCAGTGAGGAAGGCATTAAGCAAGGTCACCATCATAAGGATGGGATCATCAGGAGAGACTGTAATGGAATTTTTGGTTGCAAGGAGGGAACGAACTTCATCTAACGTTAGACCGATGCCGTCTGGTAATTGTGGCATGTTCGGGATTTCTGGTTTTGGTTCTTGTTCGTTCATTATTGGTACACTTCCTTTTTCTCGGGCTGTTTACTGGTTTTTTCAAATCAATTGTGCTTTGTCTATTTCCCCTTGAACTTCCGACCAAAATGTTTTTAAGCGCTGACGCACCATAATTGGCACTTTAGAGTTATTGATGGCAGTATCAAAAGTTTCCCTGCTGGAAAAAAGGTCTTCCAGATCTTTGCCAAACGTAGCTTTTTTTCTGAGTGGAATATGAATTATTGATTGAAATTTATGTCCATATTCTTGGTAAATTTTAAATTCTTCAAATGTTTTTCCGTTCTTAAAAATATCCCCAAAATAAAGATTTAACCAAACGACAATAGGGGCATCAAAAGATGATGCTAGTGTACCTAAACCGGCAAGAGTATCACCTAAAGCCTGTCCACCTGTAATAATTGAATGCAAAACAACTTTATTTCCAGATTCTTTTATTAAATCAATAGCATTGTTTTCTTTTAGGTACGAACAAAGTGGAATGAATGACGAGGCCCCATTATCAATAATTATATGTTTATCCTCGCTGTCTGTTTCTAGTATTTGTTCCATCAAGGTGTCAAACTTTCTAGGATCAATATCATCATCATCCATGATATTTAACTGTTTTACATTTAAATCGACACACCTTGAAAAGGTTGCATTTACCGGGTCTGTATCTATTCCAATACAATTTTTATTTTTTTGTATGTATTGAAACAGCATTGAAGAAACTAAAGATTTACCAACACCGCCCTTCCCTTGTAAGATAAAATGTACTGTATTCATTCGTTTTTTTATTAAAATTGGTTTCTTTTGGTGGCTAGGCAACTAAACGTTATAAAGCTACCAATCCGGCAAATGGCCATTTTTACGGTATTTATGTGTATTGTAGATCCCCCATCACGGGCTTAGGTTTATGTTCTGGCCTTTGAGATACACCTAAATACACTTAAAACAACTAATATAAACATAAAATAGTAAATAAAAAGATATATGTCAAGCTTATAGTGTGGCGATTTTTCACTTAAAATATTTTGATTTTGTTGTTTGCCGGCCCTGCTCTTTCAATTTCTCTTGTAAAGTTATTGCTTTTAGTGAATTTTCGTATATTCTTCTGTTTCGCGATCAATGCACTTAAATCTCAATGGCGGGAAAAAATGCCGACAAATTTTGATTATTTTCTCAGTTTTCTTCGTAAGAAAATAGACGACGGGGAGAGGCAAATCGATATAGCAACATCAAATAAGATAAATAAATCAGCTGCATATATAAATAAACTGTATAAAGGAAATCCTAAAAGCTGCCCCATTGATACACAACGGTGTTTCGCGGATTACTTTAAAATTTCTTATGATGAAATGATTCAGGTGGGTAGATCAATTTATGAAAAAGAAAATCCACCAGCGAAAGACAGTGGCATTGGGAATAGTGTTTATGATGGTACTGTTGTTAAACCAGAGGAATTGATAACTCTATTGAACCAAGTGATATATGGTATTAAGGCCAATCACGGATTTTGTAAAAAAGTTGAAGAAAAGGCAGAAAAATACGAAAAGCTTCTAGACGAGATAGAATTATATAAGACTATTTTTTCCAATTTAAACGAGGGGGTAACGTTCTATAACTCAAAACGGGACATCATTTTTTCGAGTAATAGATGGGGGCTCCTCGATGGGTTAGACATTACGACCCAACCCTCTTTCGATACAGTGGTTTTGAGTCTTAGGAAAAAAATAGTCAACTTTGATGAAGTTCTCGATAGTGTTTCTCTGGCTTCAAAGGAGAGGAAGGAAACGGAAGTTGATGTTGAAATACAAAACGGTGCGGTTTTTCACTTTCGGGTGGTTCCTATCTTTCGGGGAGAAATATTTTTAGGTTCTTTGCTAATAAATACTCCTAAATCTCCCCCCAAATCGTGAATTTTAGCTATTCGACAGGTAGCGGCACTAGTTGCCACTGATCAAATGTAAAATGGTTCATTGTAGGATCGTTGACGACAGCGACCTTTGTGTTTCCTTTGACTCCCATGGCCCACCCAATTTCCAATATATCCGGTGCGTCCAGATCCCTGACATAAACGTATACACCTGGTTCGGGATGAAATTCTTTCCAATCATGCCAGATTCCTGCGGGTACCTCTGTTTTTTGCTGTTTTTCTACTATCATTCCGTGCCACATCTTTGCTTGCCTCTTATGTGTCGCTTTATCTAATACACTAAAATACACCAACAAATCAGAAAATAAATCAAAGTAGTCGGTAATATATTAATATATGTTATTCTTGTCGTCAATGGCAATATTTCAATGGCAATATTTATCCCGGCGATCCTTCACCCTTAGAACTTTGAATAACTCTGATCAGTCCACACTAGCCGGCCTAGACCAAGGCCTGGCTGGTGTGGACTGATCAGGGGGCAGTTTTTGGTATCAAAAGTGGCCCGGTGGTCCAACTAGGGCCATGTTGTAATTGGTGTTTTAAGGCTAAAAATATTTTCAATCTTAAAAAGCGAACCACATTTTTAGTTATGAGTTTTTACCGTCAACCCACCTCGGCTATTAGTTCACCTTCAACCTCGCCGACACCGTTTAGATTGGAAAGTCGAATCGGCGTGTCGGCAAGAAGAGCTGTCGAAAAAGATTGTTTCCTGGCATGCAGACAGAAGGAATCCAGTTTGTTGTTAATTTCTCCTGTTAGGGCGGCTAATAATGCTGGCAGAGAACAAGCTGGAAGCTGTTTTTGGCCCCAGCCACCGGGCAGGGCAAGGACAAAACGCATACCGGTTCTCTGTACCCGGTTTCCCATATAGATCTTTTGTGATAACTTCTCTTGATCAATCGCCGGGCGGGAAAAATCGATGACAGATGTCTTGTCTCCCATTATCTTCGGAAGATTACTCTCTATAAAATCTTCTCCCTTTGGCAGAAGATTCACTACAAAATTAGCCTGTTTCACCATCTCTTCGCTTTGGCAAGAGGTGATCGCCAGGACATTTCCTCGTCGAGTAAAGCGCACATCTACAATATTACTTTGCAGCCCCTGTCCACTTAAATATCCATGCAAGGTTTCTCCCAGTTCTCCGCCTCCGATGATGGCAATTTTTATCTGCTTTGAAAATGTCTTTTTCTGAAGCGCAGCCCAATTTATCGCTTCGTGGATGCTAAAAATATTGCCATTGATGCTACTAAATATAGGTGGTTCAATAGGGATGTTGTGGCGTTTGGAAAAAATCGGCCCTAATTGACCGGCTAACCCGATTGTCTTGGCACCTGCTAGTCGTCTTATCCAGCGCATACGCCTAACGATAGTTTCTGCCAGTTGCCGGTTTTTTTTTCGTGCCAGGTCCCGTGGAAGGTCTGGAACCACAAAGTAAATGCCGATAGGGCACCAGCCATCCACAATGAGTCCACCAGGTGTTGGTCTGCCGGATAAATAGCGACGGAGTATTGGAATATTTGGACAGAATTGGCGACATTCCACTTCGTCAGTGGGATAAACAAGAAAAACAAACCGGAAGAGCTTGAATTGACCAGCTATTCCAATGAGTAGCCAGATCGGCCAGCGCAATACGGTTCCTAAAAAGATAAAAACAAACTGACGTAAACATGTAACCATAATGATCCACCTCATAATATTTTGACTTTTTCCAATATCGGTGTTGTACTCTTCCTTTATTATTTCGGTTTTTTTGATGCAAATGTTTAATAAAAATATGTTTAGCAATAAAACGTTAGAAATTATAGGGAATTTTAGAAATTATAGGGGATTATTTGTGAAACACGGGCAAATCATTAATGATCTGTTTTTAGGTATGGTGCGGATAAGTGTGAAATGATCGTTGGCGATGGTACAAGTGCGGGGGCAACTATGATAAAATCTTACTGGTCATTTGATATTGTGTGCTTTTAATTCCACGCTTTGTAGAGCCAGAAATAGTTCGCGCATGCTGTAAGGTTTTTTTATGAATCCGCCTGCACCGAGTGCAAGTGCTCGTTTTACCTCTTTATTTTCAGAATAACCACTCGCTATTAGAGCCTTTTGTCCGGGGTTGATTTTGATGATGTTCTCATAGGTTTGTCTGCCGTTCATTCCTGGTTCCATCATCATGTCAATTAACACCAAGTCAAATGTCTCCTTTTGCATAGCGGCTACAGCTTCTTCACCCGAATTAACAGTTTTTGTTGTGTATCCAAACGTTTCGAGCATTATACTTGCTATATCGCGTAGTTGCGGTTCATCGTCCACCACAAGGATGTGTCCGGTTGGTTGATCCTCTTGCTCAGTAGGACTATGGGTATTTTTAATTTCGGCACTATTTGTTGCGGGGAGATATAGAGTAAAGATTGTTCCCTGTCCACTGCTGTCAACATCGACTGCGCCGTGGTGCTCATCCACCACACTCCACACTACAGTCAGGCCCAGTCCTGTACCACTTCGGCCCAATATTTTTTTGCTATAAAATGGTTCAAATATTTTCTTAACATCCTGACTGGAGATACCTGAGCCATTATCCTTAACACGGATACGCACATAGTCACCAGGACGTAGGTTTAGATTTTCAAAGGCATCATCACTAAGGTTTGGTCTGTCTGTCTCGATCTCTATCCACGCCCTTGGCTTGTCTCTAACCTCCTCAACAGCATTGATCAGTAAATTCATGATGCATTTTTGTATGTGGATCGGTGAGCAAATTATTGATCCGGTAGCTTTTCCAAACCGTTTGATAATTGCAACATTCGGTTGATTTTCGGTAATTTTTATAGCTTCGGGGGTGGCAAGAAACTCTTCAATCAGGTTGTTGCAGTCATGCGGTTGTTTGACGCTGGCGACTCCACGAGCCATCGTTAATAACTCAGTTACCACGGCGGCGGCACGCCGTCCAGATTGAAGGACTGCTTTAAGCGGCTTTATAAGTGGACTGTCAGGGGGTAAACCTAAAAGCATCAGTTCCGGATAACCAGTAACTCCAGCCAGAATATTATTCAGATCATGGGCAATGCCCCCGGCCATCAGACCAATAGCCTCCATTTTAGAAGATCGGTGTAATTGTTCTTGCAGGTTCCTATTCTCTTCTTCTTGTTTTTTACGTCTTGTGATGTCGCGACAGGTGCAGAGGATAGCGTCCTTATTGTCAACGACGATAAGTTGAGCTCTTATTTCTACGGGTATGTGGTTACCTGATCGAGCTATCTGTTCAGCTTCCAAATCTCCGCTACCAATGTCAATAGCCTTTTCAAAAAGGGCTTTGATCTCACCACCTGAACCTTTTGCATAAATATCTTTAGGTCTTTTGGTTTTGATTTCTTCTTCGGTATAACCAAGCCTGTCGCAAAGTTGCTTATTTGCACTGGTAAAATGCCCGTCCAGGGTGATAATACTGATACCATCACTGGAGTTGTCATAGAGAGTCCGATAACGTGCCTCACTGACGCGGAGATCGTTTTCTTTGGCTTTCCTGTTTTGTACTTCCGTCAACAATTCTCCTGTTCGCTCCGCAACTTTTTTTTCCAGATTATTTTTTAATTCCATTAACGCCTGGTGCGAGCTTTCTCTGTATTTTTCATAAATAAGCGAAAAAAGGATAACTACTGCAAAAGAAGGAATGAATCGCAGGACAAGATTCATGTCGTAGAGGTTGATCATTGATGAGTTGAGATCAACTATCATGACTGTAAGACATGACAAAAAATAGGCAGAGGAATACCAAAAACCTTTTTTGCTACCAAGCAGAAAAAAGGCAAACAAGGGGTAGGTATAGCTCCAAAGAAAAGCGGTTCCGGTGACTCCGCCGCTGATGAAAAGATAGAGATACAGGAAGAACATCATTGTGACGCCTGTCTTGATGCAAAAGTCCAGGTAGCCTTTGATGCGCAGAAGAAAAAGAAGACCAAGGAGAAGCAAGGCAGCTGAAAAATCTAAAGCGGCGAGAAGTACCCCCCCTTGTACAACGGCAATACAACCCAGAATAATTAGAAAAATAATGCCGACAGCAGAAATGCCGTACATTAAACTTTTTCTTATTGAATTATCATCAATTTTTCTGCTATCAAACAGCCGTTTACTAACGGTGTCAAACCAGGATTGGAGCAAAAAAGAGGTATTAGTCATTGGAGAAGGACCTTTTGTCTGGTTCTTGTGATGATGATAATTTGTTTTTATAGATCTTTCTTTTCCAACCTAAACAGATTCTGTTTAAAAAACAATATACTAGTTGGGCCAATGCTCCTCTTTTTCCTACCAGCAGCACAACGTTAAAACTGGCCTCTTAAAAAGAAAAACAGGTTGCGGTACCGGTTTTTCGTGTGTTGCAGCCTGTTAATTTGGGGAAACCGAGGAAAGAATTGAGGGCCGGTCGGGATCATCGAGCCATTCCTACTGCCCTTTTCCATTTTTCAAGATTGCGTTGTGGAATTTACCCTCCGGAACCGCACAACAGTTCCGGAGGGTGCATACCCCACGCAGCAAAATCTGTTTGTATGGTGACTGTCGTTTTTAGCTAGGTGCGCGATGCCCTTCCTGCGGTCGGTTAGAGTTCACAAAATCCGCAATAGGGAAAGGCAACGCTGCATTGACTTTTAGAGTGGTAAGCATAGGCGCTTGCTGGATGGGGCTGCAGGATAAGTCTTTATTCAAATAAAAGCGGCCGCACCTCCTTCTTGTACTTTTAAAATGCCAAGCATAAATGGATGCTGGCAGCGGGAACCATCAAGAAACTCAACGGTTTATCCGGTGCATTTTTTTGTTGGAAATCGGTATTAATTCAAGATACTGAAATTTCGTCATATGCAGGCAGAATGTTATAATTTTATGGGCGTCCCATTATTAATCACACTCGCGAATGGAGTTATTTA
>NZ_BAAHYZ010000036.1:0-26836 GCF_054657295.1 Desulfocastanea catecholica | reverse complement strand
GCTGCCGATGTACGACAGCGTCATGGAGAAGATCGGCAAGCCGGTGGTCTTCAATATCTGTGTGCTCGGCGCCTTGATCGGCATTACCGAGGTGGTCAAGCCGCGAGCGGTCATGGCCACGGTTACCGATCGGGTGCCGAAGGATTTTGTCGATCTGAACAACCGGGCCTTTGACCTGGGGCTGACGCTCGGGGCGCAGTATAACTATTAGGGACCGTCTGTCCTCTTTGGATGTCTGCACATGAAAAGATCTCTGGGAGATCTTAGGGAGACGTTATGGAAGCTTTTCCAAGCAACTTTTCTTCGAGTACACGGGGTGCGAATATTATTGCCAAGGCCGAGGGTCTCGGCCTTGATCCGAGGGTTCTGTATGAAGCGGTAATCGACCTGTCCTCGGAAGGATTACTGACGGCAAACTGTATCAATATGGCCGCCGGGATTCTTCTCCAGGACATCGGCCTGCCCAAATATTTCTTTGAACATATCCGTAAGACGGCACTGACCAATCTGCTCCAGTCCATTGCCACCTCCATCAAGGTCGTTGACGGCAAGGTGATTCTTTACGGCCGGGTTGCCCAGATTGATTTCGACGTCACCCAGGCGAGCGTTACCCAAAGGGTGCGGATAGCCACCGAAGAGACCCGCGACAGCATGGAGGCGGTGCTCGAGGATTTGATCCCCGGGCATCGCCGGGAGTATTACTACAGTCCGGCGAGTAAATATTACACCTATATAATCCGTCCGGAGACGGTGGCCGATTACCCGCCGGAAGCCTTTCATGAATCTCGATTTCTCTTTACCCTGGCCGGGGACTATACGGCAACGCCGGAACCGACCAGAAAACGCTATGAAAGGGTGTTAAAGGAGAGTGAAGCGTCCACCATTCCGCTCATTGCCGTCTTTAATCTGCCGGAAACAGGGGAAACGCGGTTAATGTTCAACTCGGATTTCGAGTCGCCGCAACTTCCGGTGCTGCGTAAGATTCTCAGCGACCATGACCTGACCCTGGTTCGTGCCTACTGGGAACCCTATCTCGGCCAGTCCTCGGTATCGTCATCTATCTGCACCCTTTATGTCAATGGCGAGTTGACCCGGACCCAGGAAGACGGGGTGTTGTCCGCCCTGCGATCCTATCTCTCTTTTGCGATAAATCCCATCAAGGATCTCTATCTGCAGGACCGGCTTACCTTCCAGGAAATGCTCTTTGCCGGCAATGCCATCGACTTTACCCATCTGTTTATTTTCAAGGAGAGTGAAAACGTCACCGACCGGGAAATCCTCGACAGCCTGACCAGTAAAGACCAGCGGGAGGCCTTTGCCAAACGTATCCAGAGTTCGAATAAGTCCACCTACGGGGCCGCTATTATTCGCGACACGGCTGCCCAGCATCCGGATCTGATCAAATTTCTTCACGCCATCTTCGAACACCGTTTCGCACCGGGAAGACAGGCCGGAGTAGCCCGGATTTCCGAGGAAGAGCTGCAGCGGAAATGGCTGGAGTTTGAAAAAATCATCGCCGGCAGGTTTATTGACTTTCCCCTGGGCTATGAGATTTTCAAGTTCATGTTCAAGATCATCACCTGTACCCTGAAAACCAATTTTTATAAGCCGGAAAAGCGCTCTTTTGCCTTCCGCTTCGACAACAGCATTCTCGACCCGCTGGTGTTCAGCAGGTTTGTCTTCGGCGTCTTTTTTGTCAATGGTCACTATTCCTGCGGCACCCATCTGCGCGCAGCGGATATTGCCCGCGGCGGCCTGCGGCTGATCCGCGTCTCACGCTCGAACTATGACAGTGAGCTGGATAATGCCGTGCTTCTCAATTACGCCCTTGGTCCCAAGGCCCAGCGCTTAAAACATAAAGATATCTGTGAAAGCGGCTCGAAGGGAGTTGTCGTCCCTCTGCCGCAATATGCCGGTTACAGAAAAGAGGCATTGAACGATTATACCGAAGGGATCATGGATCTGATGCTGCCGGACAGCTCCATTGTCGACTATTACGAAAAACCCGAGATGGTCTTTTTCGGACCGGATGAAGGCACCGCGCCGCTCATGGACGATGTTGCCTACCATGCCAGGGATAAAGGCTATCCGTACTGGCGGACCATTACCACCGGCAAGAGTTTTGGTATTCCCCACGACACTTACGGCATACTCCTAAGCGGAGAGACCTTTGGCCTCTATGAACACGGCACCAAGGGTGTTGAGCTGCAGATAGACGGTCGATCGGTCATTCTGACCGATGACATGGAACAGATCTATGGGGAAGTAGGCGGCAATATCAACGTTTCCGGGATGACCACGACATCCATCATGGGCGCCTTCAGAACCTTGATCGACCATTACGGCGAACGGGAGGAAGAGCTGAACCTGATGATTACCGGTGGTCCGGATGGCGATCTCGGGGCCAACCAGATCCAGTGCTACAAAGGGAAAATCTGTCTGGTCATCGATGGTGGCTCGATTCTCTTTGATCCGCAGGGGCTCGATAAAAAAGAGTTGACCAAGCTGGCCTTTATGCGCAATTCCTCGCCACGGGCCAATTCTCTCAGGTTTCCCGTGGAAAAATTGAGCAGTCAGGGCTTTATGGTGCCGATCTCGGCCACCAACGTCACCTTGCCCGATGGGACCATCGTCGAAGACGGCGCCCTTTTTCACCGTAACTTTCTCAGTAATCCGGCGCACCGTAAATGTATCAGCGAGGCCAATATCCGCGCCTTCATCCCCTGCGGCGGGTTCAAGGATACCATCAACCAGGGTAATGTCCGCCGCTTTCTTGAGCTCTTTCAAGAACTGCGCTTTATTGTCGAGGGGGCGAACGTCTTTTTTGATGATGGGGCGAGGCGGTATATCGCCACCCAGACGGGCATCAAACAGATAAAAGACACCACCGCCAACAAAGGCGGCGTTTTCAGCAGCTCCATTGCCGAGGTTCTCACCGGCTTCCTCCTTGGCGACGATTACGAGGATAAACTGCTCAATGACAGTGCGACACGGTGGGCGCTGACCAAGGATATTCTCCAGCTGGTTGACCGCTATGGCCGACTGGAAACCGGTCTGCTGCTCCGTCTCCATGATGGTGATCCGTCGGCGCCGCTGTTTGAGCTGTCGGAGAAAACCAGCGAGCAGATCTTTGCCCTACAGGATCAGCTGGAAACCCGCCTCGACGAAATTCTCGGCGACAGAGAATTGGTGTGGAAGGTGATGGTCCACTACATTCCGGCCATACTGCGGGAAAAACTCGGAGAACCGGCCATTATGGCTATTCTGAACGGGGAACAGCTGCAGCCGTATCGCAATGCCATTATCACCAAAAAACTGGCGTCAATGGCCTTTTACAGTTTTGGCGAGCGTTGGGAGAAATACCTTAAAGAGGTAGAGACCAAGCTGCTGCCTTCGCTGCATAAAATATTTGTCGATTGATTCCTTATCACAAGCAGAGGGAAACCGGCCGGGTGTCCCTCTGCTTGATTTTTTACCATAAAAAAGGGGCGCCCAGGGGCACCCCTTTTTCCTCATCACTTGGTTATTTCAGAAAATGCCTTGATCTGAAATAAAATTACTGTAATCCGACAGCCTCACTAGAAGTGAAATGTGGTGGTTATAAAAACCTGATGCGCTTCATAGTCACTATCCAGCCCGGCACCACTGAGGTAGTCTGATCCGGGGGTATAGGTATAGTTGGTATACTCCCATTCATCGAGATTCGACTTCTCATAGAGGTAGCCCAGGGTGACCGACCAGGCATCCGTTGCCTGATAGATACCTTTCGCCCCGAGCTGGGTCTTGTAGTAGTCGTCGGCATCGGAAATAGCTTCCAGAGCAGCACCGGCAGCGGCGGAGCGGGCAAAGTCAATGTTGCCATCGACCAGCTGATGGTCGGCGGTAAGTACCAGTTCGAGTTGATGCATAACCGGCACGGTCAGACTGCCGCCAATGACGATGAAGTCATAGGAGGTTTCCTGGCTCCAGTTGTAATCATTGGCAGTGGTCGGAGAATTTGGGTCCGGATTGCCCGGGGGAGTTTGCGTCTCGCTGTTGTAGCGACGGGAGTCAAAGTTGCTGTTGGTGTACTCATACCCGGCGTAGGTGTTCAGACGGATTTTGGCCGGGAGCAGGGCGTTGACATCCAGATAAAATTCGTGCCGCTGGTCATCCTGCAGCCCTAACTGTGTGGCATTGTAATCGTCGTATACCAGTGCATAACTGAGACCTACGCCCAGGTTTTCAGTCGGTTGGAAATCAAAGGACAGTTTGGCCTTGTAGCGATCTTTATCGGCATAGTCGAAGGCAGTGTAGAATTGGTGAATCAGGCCGTCACCCTCCAGGGTGTCCGCGCTGTAACTGGTATCGGAAGACCGGTTCAGATATTCCAATCGGAGCTTGGCGCTCATCCAGTCCACTGATGTGTTCTTCAGCTGGCCAAACAGCAGATTATCCGCAGTGGTGTCGGCATCCTCCCTGTTTTGGTCGGTGTAGGTGAATTCGTAGCCACCGCTAAGTTTGTTGGCTTTGTTTAAACGATAATTGGCATCCAGTCCCGCTTCATGTCTGTCGTATTCGTACAGGTGGTTGCTGCGGTCATTATCGAGAGAGGTGATTTCTTCCGAATCGTTGTTTCGATCGACATAGTTGTAGAACAGGCGGGTATCAAGCATTGCCGACCATTGCGAGGTGATGGCAAGGTTGCCTCGGATATATTCTATATCACCATCATAATCCTCATCTGCCGAGGGTGAGGTGAATTGGGTGTATTCGCTCCAGTCTGCCTCGCTTTTATTCCTGTTGTACGAGGCTTTCAGAGCGAGAACACTCTTCATCGGCAGTCGCTGGACCAGACGTCCGCCGATGTTGTAGCTGTAGTTATCGGCCGCCGTACTGTATTCCTCCCTGTCCGTGCCGTCATCGGTAGTGAGAAGGTCGTTATCATTATCGAAATAACTATAACCGGCGGTCAGAACGGCTGTGGTCTCCTTGCTGCGATAGCCGCTTTCAACCATCAGGTTATTGGTGGTATAATCCACCGGCATGGGAACCTCAAAGTCTGAAAAGTTAAACAGACCCCAGGGCATGATGCCTTCATGTCGCTGCTCTTCCATGGAGAATTTTAAGTAGAAAGGGCTTTGTTGCGGATCCACTGTTACTTCAGCGCCGAAGACTTTCCTCTCCACATTGTAATCGAACTCCTTCCAGGCTGACACCGGCGGTACGGGATCGGGGATAATCAGAGAGTTGCTGCCGATACCTGTAAGGGGGGTGAAAGCGTCACGTGAAAGCTGGTGATTGAGCTCGTCAAAATAGAGTCGCGCCTTGCCGAGTCCAAATTGTCCGCCCCTTACCTCATAGGATTGGTCGTCCAGGCTGGGGTTTTCGATGGAAAGTCCAAGATAATACGCTTCAGTGTCGAACAACAGGTTGACATCGCCGAACAAACCGTCGCTCATGTCACGGTATTCGTCATATTTGGCACTTTTGTCGTCACTGGCAAAATGTGTTGTCCGCAGTCCAAGAGTGACATCGCCGTGGAGCTTGTCAGAGGCAACTGCAGGAGTAGCTATCAGTAGAGCCATAGGTAAATATATCATCCGTTTCATGGTGATCCTCCTTATCGCACGTAGCGCATGCCACCGCCTGACGGTGAGTTAGAGCCATGGATGGCCGGATGACAGCGTAGACAGTCCCAGCGGCTTGTATACGAAGCGGTATTGTCATATGGAGTGCCTGGATGTCGTGACCAATCGTGGCAATTCTGGCAGAGTTGCGGTATACGCTCGTTGAGTAATTTTGCATGGTTGCTGCCGTGAACTGTGTGACAACTCTGGCAATTCTCTTCGACCGGGGGGTGTTCCCATACTGCCGGGCCACGCTTGTCGGCATGACAATTGAAGCAGAGTTGCTGGGGGTCATCGGCTTTAACCATACTTTTACTGAGGCTGCCGTGGGGTGAGTGGCAGGAAGAGCAACTGACTTTACCCTCGAGGATCGGGTGATGGGAGCGTTTGTTTGTTTCAATTTTGACGTCACGGTGGCAGCCGAAACAGACCTCCGGTTCGTTGGGTTTCTGTCTGCCGCCGACATGAAGGTCATGACAGGAGTCGCAGGACACATCATTTCGTTTGTGGACACCCATATCCCATAAATCCATACCCGGGGTTCTTTGGTGACAGGCAAGGCAGCGCGCCGACTTGGCCTGAGGATCTGTGTCCGTATCGAAAGTGAAGATATCGACGTCACGGCCACCACCCTTTTCCACGTGCATTGCCCCGGCGCCGTGACAGGTTTCACAGGCATCCTGTGCCTGCGGTCCTTTTATCGATTCTTTGAAATGGACCGATTTTGAGTAGCTGTCGTATTGTGCCTCATGGCAGTCCTTACAGGTTTCCGCACCGATAAACCCTGCCTCCTTGGAACCCGCGGTCTGGCCCGTCGCCAGAGAAAAAGAGAGCAACAGCAGGCTAAGCGGTAATAAAAATAAAATAATGTACTTTATCTTCATAGTGCCTCCGGATTTTCCTTAGTGATTATCAGTAAGCCTCTGCATATTTCGCGTCATGGGGCAGTCTTAACCAGGCGAAAACCGAGTGAATGATGGCCAAAACTGGGAGAAAGGCCCACACGGTGAGAACTGCGTATGCCCAGCGGACCGTTGCTCCATCCACCACCGCGCATGACGCGATATTCTCCAGATCCACCATAGACCGGGTTGTCTTTGGGGAGTTTTGTATATGCTTCGCTATTGTAGATATCCTCACACCACTCCCAGGCATTTCCCAGCATATCGTAGAGGCCATAGCTGTTGGGCAGGAAACTGCCTATCGGGGCTGCAACCGCGTAGCCATCATCGCAGGCGAAGGAAGTCCAGTTGGCCCACTGTTTTTTTGCGGTCATATCCGCTACATTGGCATACTTGCAGGCTTCATCAGGGTTGTTGCCCCAGAAGCGGCTCTGAAGAGATCCGCCACGGGCTGCATACTCCCATTCCGCTTCGGTGGGCAGCCGATAGGCCTGGCCCGATTTTTCGGAAAGCCATTTGGCAAAGGCAACCGCGTTTTCCCAGGAGACATTGACAACCGGCTGGTTATCATCGTTCAGAGTAGATCCTTGAGAGACGCCGCTGTTGTGTTGAGGGGAGAATTTTTTATACTGGGCGTTGGTGACTTCCGATTTTCCAATGGAAAAATCGGAAACACAAACCTCATGTACCGGCCTTTCGTTAGGATCTCCGTCACCAACTGAGTCTCCCATCAGATAACAGCCACCAGGGAGAGAAATAAATTCCATTCCTGTTGCGGGGTCTGTGGAAGGTGTCGCTGCACGGACTAATGGGACATAGGCAAAGAGTAAAAGAATAAACAACGTACCCGGCATCTTGTAAGTCATCCTGTACCTCCTCTGTTTAATGGGACTACTTGGTTGATGAACATATATAGACAACTCTTTTGAGAAGTCGCTGCATCAGAAACACCAAATTGTCTCTTCTTTTTCTCTAACGTGTAAATACCTCTTGGCAGGTATTAAAATGTCTCCCTGTGGTTTAGTATAAAGAGGCAACAGTTTGCTATGCGTGGTGCGCAATGGCAAATTGTGTCGAGGTTGAGATGGTATATCAGTTTGAATGATGTTCGAATACTATTGTATGAATGCGAATTGGTCAAGTTCCTTTTGCGACCATCGTGCTGTTCCTGTCAGCAGGCGACTTCCTGACCCCTGCCTGGTACAATTCCCGCTGCTTAAGTTTGATAACTGTATGGGAGGCGGCAGCCGGGTCTCCCTCGGATCAACGGACCTGATGGCCCTGCGTGGCTTGAAGGGAGCTCTGTCGATCGCCCGGGAATATTTCGATTTCCTGGAGAAAAAAGGAGTGCCGATGTGAGGGAATATGAGTACCTTTACTGCGTACCCCGGCCGGGTTACCGCTGCCGGTAGAACAGCAGATGCCATTACAGGGAGGGTGATTCTATGCAAGAGGAATATAATTACACCTTGACGGTTCCGTTGCGGGACATCGACGAGGCGAAACTTCTCCTTGCGGAGGCCCAGGCCAACAACCCGCAGATGCGGCTGAGCAGGAAACCGGACAGGGGAGAGAACGCCCGGTTTTATCTCTGTTTTCCTTATGCCGGAAGCCGCACGGATCTGCGTTTCCAAGAATGGTTTAGCGCCCGAAACAGCAAAAAATGGGATCTTTTCGGTCCGAATTACGGCGTATGGGGACTGGCCTGACGGTCTGAGGTAGGGGCGGTCAGGTCTGGTTGGATCGCAGCACCGTTTCAATCTCGTCAATGAGTCTGTCGGAGCGGACCGGCTTGGAGAGATACCCATCCATCCCTGCGGCCAGGCATTTTTCCCGATCCCCGCGCACGGCGTAGGCGGTCATGGCAATGATAGGTATATGTCGGCCACTGTTTTTTTCCTGCCGGCGGATGGCCCTGGTCGTTGCATAGCCGTCGAGTTCGGGCATCTGGATGTCCATCAGGATCAGGTCAAAAGAGGTATCTCGTAGTATATCCAGGGCCTGGACACCGTTTTCGGCCGTAGTAACCTGCCAACCCTCGCGCTCCAGCACGGTGACTGCCAGGGTGCGGTTAATATATTCATCCTCGACCAGGAGAATGTGATGCGGTTGCGCACTGCTTTTTTCCTCCGCTTGTTGTTCTGCGATGGCCACGGTTTTTTTATCTTCAGTGGCGACCGTGGCTCCAGGTGCAAACCGGACGGTAAAATAAAAGGTCGTGCCGATTCCCGCCTTGCTCTCGACACAAATTTTACCCCCCATCATTTCCACCAGCTCGCCGGCAATGACAAGGCCGAGTCCTGTCCCCCGCTGCGTACTGTCTCGCGTTGTCACTACCTGGCTGAATGCTTTGAAGATATTGTTTATTTTTGCATTGGGGATGCCTATGCCGGTATCCCGAACTTGAAAGTGAAGTTCGACCGGAGCGCTCTGTCCGGCATGAAGTCCTTGCTGGTGGACACTCAGGGCCACTTTGCCTTTATTGGTGAATTTTATCGCGTTGCCCACCAGATTGATAAGAATCTGGCTGAGCTTACCGGCATCGCCAAGCAGCATGTCCGGAATAGTGTCATGACAGTCAACGGTCAGATGAATGGCTTTTTTCTCGGCACTTATGGCGAGAATCTCCAGGGCTTCGGCGATGGTACCGCGTAGACTGAACGGGGCGATGTCGAGTTCTAGTTTTCCGGCTTCAATTTTTGAAAAGTCGAGAATGTTATTGATGAGCTTCAATAATCTCCCGGCGGAGGCGTGGATCATTTCCAGATAGTCACGCTTTTGTCCGGAAATATCCGAATGCAGGACAAGATCGGTCAAACCGAGAATGCCGTTCATCGGCGTGCGTATCTCGTGGCTCATGTTGGCCAGGAAGGTGCTTTTGTTTTTCTCGGCCCGCTCGGCCCGCTCCTTGGCTTTTTGCAGGGCATCGACGCTGTGTTTTCGGTTGAGCGCATCGCCGATATGACGCGCGACAAAGGCCATGAGTTCCTTGTCTTTTTCCGTATAGACAACGCTGTTGTAGCTCTGAATAGCCACCACTCCGGATATATGATCGAAAAAAAACGGTGCGCCGAGCCAGGAATGGGGGCGTGTGCCGATGCATTCGATATTCTGCTCCCGGCAGATCTGGTCAAAATTTGTCGGTGTGAGCAGGAGCGGTTGCCGGGTTTTCAGCAAATAACCGGCAATGGATGCCTGTCCCTCCAGCTTCAATTCCATGTTCTGAAAATGGCTGTCGTATTGATCGATATAATAGGGAAATTTTATATAACGCCCATCCGGTCGATCTTCCACCAGAGCGATAAAAAAATTCCGGGCGTGAATCAGGCGGCCTACCTTTTCATGGAGTTTGCCATACAGGTCATGGATGTTTTCCGAACTGTGCGCCTGCTCACTGATTTCATACAGAGCCGTTCTGAGCCGGTCGGAGTATTCCAGCGCGTGCATGGATTTTTTCAACTGGACGATCGTGTCCATGCTTTTCAGCCGCGAGCCGATAACTGCGGCGACTGTCCCGATTGCACTGAGGAATTCAGCAGAAAAACAGCCGGGCCCGCGACCGCCGACATAGAGCAGGCCGGAGAGTTGGGAGCCATCCTGAATGGGCACGAGCAGCTGGGCTGTGTTGTTCGGGCTGTTGAGAAAGGTTGGAGACGGGGGTTGCTCCGAGAGTTCCACCGGAGAGTGTGTTTCTGCCAGCAGGCCGATGATCGGTTGATCGCCGCGGATCATTGCAGGAACAGGCTCCGGCCTGTATTTGGCCGGTCCTTCCTCGAAATTATAGCGGAGAAAGTTACCGGAGAGGTTATCCAGGAAATAAATTTCTATGCAAAAAGGTCCGAGTTTCGGAAAAATATGCCTGTGCAGAAAAACGGACAGCTGCTCAATCGTATCGATTGAGCGTTGGCCGACGCTCAGTTCTCTCACCAGTTCGAGAATGGGTAGGGCTGAAGCTGTATCAAGGCTCCTGGTAAAATTTTGCATAAGAAAGGGCGTAACCGGTTAGCGTTGCCTTAAGAAAATCAGCTGGTCATGGTCTGTCCTGTGAATATGATCGTTGGTTAACACTACATTCCATCAAAGAATAATGCCGAGATGAAGGCGCGGCACTCTTTTCTTGAAAAAAAACCTTAAAATTGTGCTGTTTTTTCTTGTTGACCAAGGAATTGACTCAATTACGAACGTCTTCGTTCCGCCTGCACCGGATTGGTCAGGATGCCGATATTTTCGATTTCCACCTCCACCACATCCCCGTCATGAAGCGGGCCGACGCCGCTTGGCGTACCGGTAATAATAATGTCGCCGGCTTCGAGGGTGAAATTTTTCGAGATAAAGGCCAGGATGATGGGGATGCTGAAAATCATGTTCCGGGTATTCGATTTCTGGACGACCCGGCCGTTCAGGCGGCACTGGATAGCCAGATCCTGCGGATCGCCGATATCTTCCGGAGTAACAATAACCGGGCCGATCGGGCCAAAGGTGTCCAGGGATTTTCCCCGGTACCACCCGGCCTTGTCTCCTTTTTGCAGATTACGCTGGCTGATGTCGTTAAAACAGGTAAATCCGAGAATGTGCTCCATGGCCGAGTCGACGGAAAGGTTTTTCACCCGGTCTTTTATGATGATAGCCAGCTCCGCCTCATGGTCGGTGCGGCAATCGGTAAAACCGTATTCTTCGACAAAGGCAGGCAGGATAATCGGTTCCCCGGGGCCGATCAGTACATTTGGTGTTTTGGGAAACAGTACCGGTTCGGTGGGGATTTCGTTGGTAAAGTTCTGCACATCGACCGATTGACTTTCCATAATATGCTCGAGATAGTTCAATCCGAGGGCGACAATCTTGCTTGGATGCAGCACATAGTCGCCGCCATTGGACATGGGCAGTGAAATTTTCATCGGAATCCCCTTGCTGATGCGTCGTGGTTGCTAATTAAAAAGCTTGCCTTTGCACTACAATAAGCAGCTTAGCACATTTTTCGAAAAACTTTCCAGCTCGGCGGTATTTTTAAGGAGTAGAGGATTTTTTTCGGCCATCCATGATCTTGTAAGCACAAAATTCCCCGCACATGGTACATGCCCCGTGGGCGTCGGCAACCGCGGCGGTAGCACCGCGGCGCTTTCTGGCAAGGGGCGGATCAAGGGCAAGCGCATACTGCTTCTGCCAATCGAGTGCTTTTCGTGCTTTGGAGATGGCGATATCCCGGTCGAGGGCGCCGGGAATACCTTTGACGATATCTGCGGCATGGCCTGCCAGTCTGGTGGCCATGACGCCGTCATGAACGTCCTGGGGCGTGGGCAGACAGAGATGTTCGCTGGGCGTGACATAGCAGAGGAAATCGGCACCGGCACTGGCCGCGATGGCACCGCCGATGGCGCTGGTGATGTGGTCGTAGCCCGGGGCAATATCGGTCACCAGCGGGCCAAGCACATAAAACGGCGCTCCGTGGCAGAGGCGTTTCTGCAGCTTTATATTGGCCTCGATCTGATTGAGCGGCACATGGCCGGGCCCTTCGATCATCACCTGAATCCCCTGCTCCCAGGCTCGCTGTGTAAGTTCACCGAGTAGCAGCAGTTCGTGGATCTGAGCCCGGTCGGTGGCATCGGCAATGCATCCGGGGCGAAAACCGTCGCCTAAAGAGAGGGTCGCGTCATAGGGTTTTACCAGCTCGAGCAGGCGGTCGTAGTACTGGTAGAGTGGGTTTTCCGCCTCGTTGTGGGCCATCCAGGCGCAGGTAAACGAGCCGCCGCGTGAGACGACATCCATCAGACGGCCTTCCCGGTCCATAAATTCCAGGGTACGTCGGGTCACGCCGCAGTGAACGGTGATAAAATCAATCCCGTCGTCGAGGTGTTTTTTGATCCCGGCAAAGATGTCGTCGACACTCATGTCGACAATGGCCAGCCCCTTCTTCAC
Source organism: Desulfocastanea catecholica (assembly GCF_054657295.1). NCBI lineage: Bacteria > Pseudomonadati > Thermodesulfobacteriota > Desulfobulbia > Desulfobulbales > Desulfobulbaceae > Desulfocastanea > Desulfocastanea catecholica. Next base: position 14,412 of record NZ_BAAHYZ010000036.1, on the reverse strand, counting down.
CACTGTGTCGCAGGCGGCCTGGTACAGCGGCACCGAACCGATGCAGATATCCGTCTCGGCGATGATGGCCGCGCGAATTTCATCAATCGGCCCGCCGGTGGACAGATCCATGAGCGCATCGGCGCCGGCGTTGACCGCGACGCGCGCCTTTTCCAGTTCGTTGTCAATGCTTGTGTCGTCTTTACTGGTGCCGATATTGGCATTGACCCGGGTTCTGATGCCCTCGCCGACCGCCAGCGGTCGGCCGTTGTGGTGTTGGTTATTATGGCAGATAATCGCAGTTCCCCGGGCTATGCTGTCGCGCAGGGTTGCCGGGGAGATCGAGGCTTCCCGCGCCGCTTCCTGCATACTCTCGGTGATCTTCCCTTGCCGGGCGTATTCCATCTGGGTTTTCATGCTCTGCTTCTCCTGTTATTTTGGCGAAAAAAAAAGACCGCAGGAAGCGGTCTTCAGAGGAGCAGGGTGTGCGATGCTCTATTGGTCCGTTCCCTACGCCGGTATCAACCGGATCAGGTTCAAAGGGTCACTCCGCAGCAGCGGAATTCTCAGTCCGTAGACTCCCCCAGGGTTTGTTGTATGCAATTGTGATGAGAAAGTTACCTTTTCTGCCCGGTGCCGTCAAGGACTTAGGGCTTGATTCTCGTTTCAGGGATGAATACATAACATTAAGATTCATCAAGTCATGACGGACAGGCAAAGGAAAAAATTCGGACAGACTTAACAACCCGGCCGGGCAGAGCATGCATTTTAGTTGTAGCGCGGCCGGCAAAAAAAGGGGGAAATGATGACACTGACACCGTCAACGATGCAGGAACTGGGTATGACAGCAGCTGATTTCAATCTTGCCGACCCGGCCGGAGAGCGTTATTCCCTGGCGGATTTTTCAATCACTAAAGGACTGCTGGTTGTTTTTATGTGTAATCACTGTCCGTATGTTCGTCATATTCGTGAAAAACTGGTGGAGAAAATTCGCGATTATCAGCAGCAGGGGATTACGGTGGTGGCCATCAACAGCAACGATTCTGCAGCGTATCCGGATGATAATCCGAAAAATATGGCAAAAGATGGTCAAAAGTACGGCTACACCTTCCCCTATCTGGTTGATGAACAGCAACAGGTAGCTAAAGCCTACGGTGCGGCCTGTACTCCGGATTTTTTTCTCTTTGATGCCAAACAAAAACTTGTTTATCGCGGGCAGTTCGACAGTGCGCGCCCGGGAAACAACGAACCTGTCACCGGTGCGGACCTGTCAGCGGCGATTGAACGGCTGGTCGCCGGAAAACCGATATCGCCGAAACAGCGCCCCAGCATGGGCTGCAACATCAAATGGAAGCCGGGAAACGAACCCGATTATTTCGCTTCCCAATAAGGAGCCTTCCATGAAAATTAATCTTCTCTGTGGAAAAGAGATTCTTGGTCTGGAATTGCCTCCTTCGGTCTCACTGTATAAGCCACCATGGCCATCCAGACAACTTTGTCATCGATCAGTGGTGTGCTCAAAATATTTATCAGGCTTTGGCGCATGCAGGAAAAATTTTTATTTATTCGCCAGGCTTGTCTCAAGCTGATGTGGATCGTTTTCAGGGATTGAAGGTTGTCGACTGCCAGGCAACCGTGGATGAATTGCTGAAAACGCATAAGAAAGTTGCCGTCATTCCCGACGGACCGTATGTCGTAGGAAAGATAAAAAGGAGGTAATTGAGGTACTACATCAATACACCCAATTTCCCATCTTTATATTCATTAATGAAATTGATAACATCGGCTTTTATGCTATCTCTCATGATCCTTGTTTGCTGCAGTCTGTCAACCCTGCTTTCGGCAACTTTATCTGGATCAGGATGTTGCCAGTGTAACCGCAATAATTGACCTGGGAAATCAGGACATTTTTTCTCTAACCGTTTTGGGCAGATCGTGATGACGATTTCATACCGTCGTCCCATTTCCAATAGGTCGAAAACGGAGCAAGAGCTGTCCCAATTGGATACGTCATACCCATCCAGTTTCATTATTATCGTAACCAGCGGATTTAACGGCCCGGCATCAAATCCAGCACACTCAACAGTAAAATACTCACCACCAAGAGCCTTGAGGTAGGCACCGGCTATAAGGTTTTTGCCGAAGTTCTGTTCAGACACTATGAGCACATCAAACATGACTAACTTTCCATTGGAAATGAGAATGAAATTTGTTCTAGTTTATTAAAAATAAGCATTCACGCGCAAAAGAATTATTTTTTTACAGGTAACGCTGGAACAGATAACCAAACATTGTTTTGATAGCGAATACTTCAATCTGCCGCTCTCTGACAGACATAAACACGGGGGAATCAACATTGAAACTCCGCTTTCCTATTCATGTTCATATCTCAACATTGTTCCTGATTTTGTTGCTGGTGGTCGGCGGAATTATTGGCAGCCTTGGTTACCAGATCAGTCGCGACATCCTCAAATCGATGGCCAGCGAGTTGAGCGGACGCATCGAACGTGCAGCGTTGCGTGAATTAACCAACCTGATCAGCCCGGCTGAAATGGCAACTCGGCTGTTGAGCCTGGATGCAATCACCCAGGCCAAATCTCTGGAACAGCGCCTTGAGAGTCTCGGCCTCATGCGTGAAGCTTTGAACAATTCTCCCGGGCTTACCTCCCTCTATATCGGCTATGATAACGGCGATTTCTTTCTCGTCCGTCGTCTTTGGAACGACGATGAATCACAACAGCTGAACGCGCCGGAACAGACAAACTTCATGGTGCAAAGCATCGATCGCTTCCAGGGAGCACTGCGTGGCCGCTTCATCTTTATGGATGCATCACTGGCAATCCTGCAAAGTGATGACCGCCTCGAATATGCCGGCAGTTATGACCCACGCACCCGTGAATGGTACAAGGCCGCTAAGGCCTCCACCGGGCAGATCAAAACCGCGCCCTATCTCTTCTTCACCACCAAAAAAGTCGGCATGACCATTGCCCAAAGGACCAAGCGGGCTGACGCCGTGGTCGGTGCAGACATCCGCCTTGAAACTCTTGACGAGCGACTGGCAAAGCAAAAGGTAACGCCTGGAACCCATGTGGTCTTGGTCAATCGCGCGGGCAGTATCCTTGCGTATGAAGATTATGCAAGGCTGATCAGTCATTCGCTCGAGGCCAATGGCCGTGCGGTTTTGCTCAAGCTCGCTGAACTTAACATTCAGGTTCTTGCGCAACTGGCACCGTTAGTCGAAAAAATTGACGAGGAGTTTGCACAGAAATTAATGGTGGAGGTCGAAGGTGAGCTATGGCACGCCACTGTCAGCCCGGTGAAAATGGCCGGTGCAACCCCGCTGTTCCTGATTACAGCCATTCCCGACCAGGAATTGATGGCGCCGGCCTACAATCTGATACGTCAATCATTCCTTGTCATGGTGTTGGTCATTCTTCTGGCGATTCCAATCGCCTGGATTCTGGCGCGCGCTATCTCAAAGCCCTTGCGTAAATTGGCTGGAGAAGTCGAAGCAATTCGTCACTTTGAATTTTCAACCCCGATCTCTGTCGAATCCTTTGTTTTAGAGGTCAACGAACTGGCGCTGACTATGGACAGCATGAAGCAGACGATCAGCCGTTTCCTCAAAATCAGTCTCGCGGTTTCGGCGGAAAACAATTTCGACCGACTCTTGCGATTTCTGCTGTCGGAAACAATTTCCGCGGCCGATGCCGACGCAGGTGTGCTCTACCTGATCGACGACGATAATTTTTTGCCTGCGACCGGACTCATAGCCGATGGAAGGATCTTACCACCGAGCACTCCGACTCATGACCCGGCGAACCACAGTCCGCTCTTCAAGGCAGCCATGCAGGCTCGAACAGCTCACTCTTCACCGCTGACTGATGCTGACATTACAGCTCTGGGGCTTGCGGAAGCTATAAAAGCCTGCGGCGCCAGTCATGGCATTGCCGTACCGCTGCTCAATAGCCAGCAAACGTTGGTTGGCACAATGATCCTATTGCGACAAACCGCCACGGACGATGCCCGGCTGAGTTTCATTGAGGCACTGTCAGGCCCCGCCGCCGTGTCGCTGGAAAACAAGGAGTTGATCCGGGCCCAGAAGTTGTTGTTTGAAGCCTTTTTAAAGTTGATCGCCGGAGCCATCGACGCCAAGAGTCCCTACACCGCCGGACACTGTGCCCGCGTTCCGGAACTCACCAAAATGCTGGCAAATGCTGCCTGCGCAGAGACCAGCGGCCCATACAGGGACTTCAGCCTGAGTGAGAACGATTGGGAAGCCGTCCATGTTGCCGCCTGGCTGCATGACTGCGGCAAAATCACCACCCCGGAATACGTTGTCAACAAGGCGACCAAGCTTGAGACTCTCTACGACCGCATTCACGAGATCCGCATGCGCTTTGAAGTCCTGAAGCGTGACGCCGAAATCGCCTGCCTCAAAGCAGTTGCCTCTGGCCATCCGGAAACCCCTGCCCGGGGAAAACTTTCGGCAGAACTGGCACAACTCGACGATGACTTTGCCTTCGTCGCCGCCTGCAATCAGGGAGGAGAATTCATGGCACCGGAAAAACTGGCGCGCCTCAAATCAATCGCCGGGCGAACCTGGTTGCGAACTCTTGATGACCGGATCGGTGTTTCCCAGGAGGAAAAGGAACGCAAAGCCCGTTCACCGGCACCAGAACTCCCTGTGATTGAATTGTTACTGGCTGATAAGCCAGAGCATTTTGTTGAGCGTCCTGCTCGGGAAAGAATAGCCGAAAACAACCAGTGGGGCATCAAAATGGTGGTCCCTGATCTGCTCTACAACAAGGGTGAGCTGCACAACCTCAGTATCGCTCGTGGAACGCTGTCGGAGGAAGAGCGTTACAAGATCAAGGAGCATATTATTCAGACCCTGATCATGCTTTCCCAACTCCCCTTCCCAAAACACCTGCGACAGGTTCCTGAAATCGCCTCCGGCCACCATGAAAAGATGGACGGCACTGGCTATCCGAAACGTCTGCGCGGAGAAGACATGAGCCCCTTGGCGCGCATGCTGGCCATCGCTGACATCTTTGAAGCATTAACCGCTGTCGACCGCCCCTACAAGAAGGGCAAGACGCTTTCCGAGGCCATCAAAATAATGTCGTTGATGAAAAAGGATCAGCATATCGATCCCGACTTGTTTGACCTTTTTCTGCATTCCGGTATCTATCGCGATTACGCCAAACTTTTCCTGGAGCCCGAACAGATCGATGAGGTGGATGTTGCCACTTATGTTGAATAACAGACAGATGCTGTTCGATGGAGAAGGAAGCCTGAAGAAAGCGACTACTTACCACCATCATCGTATATAGTAGTCGGCCGTCGCTCTTCATGCAAAATAAGAATTGACATATCCGTTTATGCGGATTACATGATTTTATCATATCAAAGGTATTCCAGACTCCTATTCAGATAAGGCACAGGCGATGAGCGAAATTTTTCATGCAGCAGAGCAACTGCACAGGACCGCGCAGAAATACAAAGCTCTGGCCGATGTGACCAGATTGCGCATCCTCGGCCTGCTCCATGCGGGTGAGCTGTGCGTCTGTGATATGGTTGCCGTGCTGCAGCTGCCGCAATCCACCGTTTCACGACATCTGGCCTACCTGCGCACCTCAGAGTGGGTCAGCGGCAGGCGCAAAGGAAAGTGGATGTACTATCAGCTGCATCAATCTACCATGAAAAAAGGTATCGAGAAAAAGATCATGACCAGTCTGGCCGGTCTTGCGCAGTATGAGACCGATCATTGCAGCCTGAAAAAGCATCTGGCGGAAAAAACGGAGGCGGCCTGTCGTTAGGCGGTGCAATATCAAGAGTCGGAGAGATGCCTTTTTTCGGCTTACGATCCGCCCCGCATGGCCGTGCGCTTGCGTAAATCGGCGAGCCGGAGCAGGAACAGCTCGACTGCTATCGCAGGGTGGAAGACGAGATACGGGTCTTTGTCGAAACACTGCCGGAATCTCCTGGCAGTTAAGGGGAAAATTGTCTGCTGATCGACTATCGCTTGTATGCGGCCGTCAGTCAGCGGGGCGTTTGTAACAGTGGAAAACAAAAGAGGATGAGAGAATGAGTACCATAAGCCATAATGGCAGCGAACGAAAAATGAAGAGTTTGTTTGAGCGATATCTCACCGTCTGGGTCGGTCTGTGTATCGTCGGCGGTATTTTTCTGGGGAAGCTGGCGCCTGATCTGGCGGCTACGCTTGACAACATGTCGATCTCGGTCAATGGTGCGCCGGTGGTTTCGATCCCGATCGCCATCTGTCTGTTTTTCATGATGTATCCCATTATGGTGAAGATTGATTTTGCTTCGGTTGTCCAGGCGGGAAAGAGCGGCAAGCCTGTCTTTCTCACGCTGTTTATCAACTGGTGCGTCAAGCCGTTTACTATGTATGCGATCTCGCTGTTCTTTCTCGGCTATCTGCTCAAGTCGTTCATCGGTGTTGATGCGGTGGACCTGGTGAAAATGCCCTTTGGTCTGGATCTTCCCGTCGGTGCTCAGCATGGGGCCGGTATGGTTGTGCTTCAGGAGGGAGTGAAGATGTTGGAGATTCCCTTGTGGCGCTCCTATTTCGCCGGATGTATCCTCTTGGGCATCGCCCCCTGTACCGCCATGGTTCTGGTGTGGGGCTATCTCTCACGTGGTAACGACGGCCTGACCCTGGTTATGGTGGCGATAAACTCCCTGACCATGCTGGTACTCTACGGCGTGTTGGGTGGTTTTCTCCTCGGCGTCGGCAAGTTACCCATCCCGTGGCAGGCATTGTTGCTCTCCGTCGGTATTTATGTCGCTTTGCCTCTGGTTGCCGGATATTTTTCGCGAAACTGGTTGATCAGGGCGAAGGGTGAGACCTGGTTCAAGGAAAAATTTCTCGGGGTGCTCACGCCGGTGACCATCACAGCCCTGCTGGTAACTCTGGTACTGCTCTTCAGTTTCAAGGGTGAAGTGATAACCTCAAATCCGCTGACCATTGTCTGGATCGCCATCCCTCTCTTTCTGCAGACCGTGCTCATTTTTGCCCTGGGCTATGGTGCGGCTTATCTGCTCAGATTCAAATACGAAGATGCGGCACCGGCGGCGATGATCGGCGCGTCAAATCACTTTGAAGTGGCCATTGCCACCGCCGTCATGTTGTTTGGTCTCTCCTCTGGTGCCGCTCTGGCCACTGTGGTCGGGGTGCTGATCGAGGTGCCGGTGATGCTGATGCTCGTCGGGTTTTGCAAGCGTACGACAGCCTGGTTCGATCCGCAGCAATGAGCGTGACCGGTGGGCTATAGCTGTTGCGTAGCTGTGGTTGCCGGTCCCCTTTCTGTCTTTATAGCCCACCGAAAACCTTGAGACTCATCAGCAGTTGGAGTGAACTTTGAAGTACAGCACCCATGCCAGTGGCTGCTACCACCCCCCAGAACCCTCAATCACAGGACAGGCCAGCACCTGGCCCAGTGATAAAACAGGTAGAAGTCGACTGCCTGAGATACCTTCATGACATCATAAAAACAGGATTGGTGGTCGTTGGCAGGAGTGGATAGTTTAGATTAAGCATTGTGCCGTTTACTGTGATTTGTTTCTTGTGGCTAGGTGAGGCACTCTCTTCTCTACGATGAAGGGGGCTTATTGCTCCGGAATGGTTACAATAAGAAAAGAATAACGGGTTATTGAACCATAGTTTGCCAATCGATGCGCCATTCTGTTTTATGGTCCAGGTGGGAAGAAAAATTCACAGCAATAGAGGGGAGTATGACCGCATCAAATCAGGACAAGGCGATAATTGAAGATATACAACATAACTGTAATATCTCAGACGCCAGGGATCATGGAATTTATACCATGTGCACTATGGTGCTCAAGCTTCGCAACCTCTACAAGTGGGAAAACGATTTGGAACCCTGGCAGGAGCCAGAACCTGCTGATCTTTTGGATTGGATCGAAGCCAAAGAAATTTACTGGGAAACGATAGCCGAAGAACCATATCATCAGCTCGATTTAGACGGATGCCTATTCTTACCAGATGATTCATCCTCTATAAATGCCTACTTCAGCGATAAACAGATGGTCTACGGCGTTGGGTACGGCAGATCGATGAAGGCTGTTTTTTTCCTTGCTGAGAAAATAGAGCAGCGCACTGTAGCTGGTCTCCCTGTGTTAATTTTGGGAAAAGAAAGAGCTAGGGAAATGGCCAGTCCCTTTGCTATGGCACAGGATGGTGTGATCTTCATCAGGAAAGAATCACTTCGTTTTTTTCTGTGGGACTATATTCAGGAGTTACGATCTTCCTGTCGAAACTCCTTTCGTCACGCACTTCAACTGTATGGGTTACTGCAAGATGGACAATTAAATCAGCAAAGATTTAAGGATAATCTCGATAACATCGTTGAAGCGGAGCTCGATCTTTTTATTTATCACGAAGTCGGTGAAGTGCTGCAAACAACCTTTGACAGTTCGATCCTGCAGACAATCATTTCGCGATTTCCAGGTTCGGTGTATGAGCTAGTCAGTCGCTCCATTAAAGACATCCTGGCTGACACCCACCCTGGAGGACTGCTTTCTCATCTCATCAGCGAGAAACTGGAGACGTCATTAAGCTTCTATGTTGGTTTTCTGGATGGTTTGCGTAAAGAGCTTTTTCCTGAGATAATTTCTGCCCAGGAAAAATTTCAGGTTGATGGGAATTGGCAGGGGATCGAACAGGCCAGGAGCATATGCAGAGACAACATTTTGCACTATGCCGAAAAGATAAAAACCATTTCGCAATATATCGGACATGAATCCGATGATTATGTGCGGGATCTTTTTAATCATCAAATCTTACTGCCGTTGAGACTTGAGATACCACAATCTTCGCCGCATAAAATCGAGCGATAAATCCTCCACCGGCCAACGTATTGAGCACTATCAATAAAGATGAAACACAGCCCTGCGCCAGGCGCAAAAACATCGTCCATAACAGGTGTCTATGTTGAAGCTCCCCCTGGATCGGAAAGAGAAATATTAAGTTCGAGTACCTCGAAGTCACCTTTTCGGTCCACCGACAATTTGATCTGATTTTCGTTGATCTCTATATATTTTCTTACCACTTCAAGAATATCTTTCTGCAGCCGTGGCAGGAAGTCAGGGGTAGACGGACGCCTCCGCTCGTGTGAAACGATGATTTGGAGTCGCTCTTTGGCTATCGAAGCAGAACTTGGCCGTTTAGATCGGAAAAAATCAAAAAATTTCATATTATTGAGTTCTAAATAAGCGGGAGAGGAGACTTCTTTTGGGGGCATCCATGAAACGAAACGGCAGATCTTTACCAAGAAACCGGTCTACCATATCGAAATAAGCCTCGCCGGCATCATTCTCATCGGTCAGGGTAACCGGTACCCCCGAGTTGGATGCGGCAAGTACCGACTTGGATTCAGGTACGACACCGAGAAAAGATATGGCGAGAATCTCTTGGATATCGTCGGCACCGAGCATATCACCCTTATTGACCCGCATCGGATCATACCGGGTAATCACCAGATACTCTTTTACCGGTGAAAGTTCCTGCTCTGCCCGACGGGTTTTGCTCGCCAGCATGCCGATGATCCGGTCTGAATCCCGCACCGAGGATATTTCAGGATTGGTCACCACCAGGGCCTCATCGGCAAAATACATGGCGGTCATTGCCCCTTTTTCAATGCCTGCCGGAGAATCACAAACGATGTAATCAAAGCTCTGCTGCAGCGTTGAAATCACTTCGCCAACGCCTTCCATCGATAATGCATCCTTGTCGCGAGTCTGAGAGGCAGGCAGGATATAAAGGTTACTCACCCGTTTGTCCTTGATCAAGGCCTGGTTAAGGGAGCCTTCACCATGAATGACGTTGAGCAGATCGTAGACCACCCTCCGCTCACAGCCCATGATCAGGTCGAGGTTACGCAAGCCGACATCGAAATCAATGACAACCGTTTTGTATCCGCGTACCGCCAATCCTGCTGCAAAAGCGGCGCTGGTCGTTGTTTTACCCACGCCGCCTTTGCCGGATGTAACGACTATCACTTTGGCCAATTTCTGTTCCAATTTTTCTGGAAATCGCTGTTCAATCATATTTTATGATAAATGACATCTGTTTGAACTGTTATTAAAGCTCGTTCATGAAGAAGGATTGAACGAACCGACAACTTCAAATTTCAAGCGCCCATCTACCAGAGAGATGATAACACTGTGGTTGACGAGTGTATCGTCGAGCAACTCGTTCACCACATACTCTCCTGCGACGGCAACCAGTTCCGGATTACACTGCAAACTGAATATCCGGGCTGTCGTATCTCCATGTATACCAGCCATGGCCCGGCCCCGCAGAGCACCATAGACATGGATGTTACCTGCCGCCAGGACCTCTGCACCGGCGTTGACCGAAGAAAGAATAACCAAATCCCCCTCAGGAGCAAACACCTGTTGTCCGGAGCGAACGGGGAGGGTGATCACCTTGGTCGAGGTGGTTTTGGCGACCTGACTTGGGACATTGTCCGATGGTTCAGGCTGATTTCTTTCTTCCACCGTTACTGATTCTAAAGATTGTATTTCTGTAGAGGGAGTAACCGTTTTCTCTGTCTTGATAGCCGGCAGCAAGGCGAGTCCAGCCTGAAGCACCCGTTCGCTCTGACATTCAACGCCACCACGGACGCCTACCGGAACCAATCCCAGGCGGCGCAGTGTTTCTGCAAGTAACATAAAGTCCATGACCGCCTGTCCTTGCTCGTCCACTGCACTCACGTCTATCAACACCGGGGCACTGTTGAAAAACGGACGTGATTTGCCCATTTTTTTTTCTAGTTGCGGATAGAGGCAATCGGCATCGGTTTTCTTGATGTGCAGCACTAATACGGTCATTACGCTGCCCTTCAATTCAAAAACCGGTGTTTCGGTGGTTGGCTTGATTGGATTCATGGTACGGCATGAGTTCGATGAAATTTTAAAAAATCTATCTGTACCAATTCATCCAGAGTATTTCAAGGAGAAACTCTTCATGCTCAAGAGGGTGTGGCGGCAGATGAAAACCCTTTTGCCCTAATACACGGTAAAGAATGTGCAATTGTCGCAGATATAATTACAGATTCCCCTGTGCTGATTGCAGTTTTTTTTCGATTTTCTTTGACGTGGGCGTGATCGATAGCCCGCCAAGTGCGGTGCAGCGAAGCTCGTGGGGAATGGCTCGTCCGACCTTGTCCATCGCCTCGACGACCTCGTCAAAGGGAACAACCTGGTCAAATCCGGCCAGGGCCAGGTTGGCGCAGGATGCGCCGTTGCTTGCAGCTAATATGTTTTTCCCAAGGCAAGGGACTTCAACCCTGCTGGCCACCGGATCACAAACCATGCCGAAGATGTTCTGGAGGGCCATGGAGGCGGCGCTCAATGAGGATGTATAATCACCGCCGATCATGGAGACCACTGCTGCGGCAATCATCCCCGAAGAGACGCCGCACTCAGCCTGGCAACCGCAGACTTCAGCCGAGAAGGTGCTTTTTGTGGCGATCAGGGCGCCGATGATTCCTCCTGCCAGCAGTCCCCGGGCTTTTGCCTCTCTGTCAAGGTTCATGGTGTCGGCAACCGCCATCACCGCACCGGGAAGTCCGCCGCAGGAACCGGCGGTGGGGGCAGCGACAATCACACCCATGGCACTTTTGTTTTCCATGAGGGCGGTTACATAAGGGATAATCCGGTCCAGTATACCAAGGTTGAACAGGCGGTTCTCTTCACCCATGGCCGTATATTTGCCGGACTGAAACCCTAATATCCTGTCGTGGTAGTGTGTCCCCTGCAGGCCTTGCTGGATAGAGTTTTCTATGATATCGGCTAGATGCATTGCTTTGCTCAAGACTTCATCCAGTTCGATACCTCCCCGTGATGCTTCATAATGCAGGGCGAGATCGGCAAGGTCGGACAGCCCGGTCCTTGCTGCGTAACTCTCCATTTCCAGAGCCGTCGTAAAGGGGACCACCGTTTTGCAGGTCGTTAGAATCGGCAGTACCGGAGAAATGGTTCTCGTGTCCATAACAGTTTGGTGTTGTGCAATCTTCTTGAGAAGGTTACCGTCAAAAGGCGTTGGTCGAGAGGCAAAAACAAGAGATTGGGCTTCGGAATCTGCACTGAAAATGGTGCAATCCGCCTTCTTGAGCAGATCCAGAAGAGAGGATTGTCTGCCCTGGGTGAAGATCACCAGGCCGTGGCAATCGCCGTAAAAGGACACGGGCAGACCGTCTATCTTCGTCACCTCGATCATCCCTCCCCCGGTGGAGATCGCGACCAGGGTGTGTTCCTCCCGATCGTTTTTCAGGGTCAGGTTATAGGTGTTGGGATGGGCGTCTTCGAAATCGCCGGCAATGCAGCACACATCGAGGCCGGCTTTCTGCAGTTCCTGTTTGTAGCGGACCAGTCTCTCGTCATCGGGGCCGAAGCCTAACAGGCCACCGGCAAGTCCCATGTCGGAGCCCTGGGAAACCCAGGTGGTCGGCAGGGAACCACTGATGTCGAAACGAACGGTGACCTTTTTCAGCTCGCCCGCCATGAGCTCTCTGCCGATTTTGCCGATTCTCACGGCTGCCGCGCTGTGTGAACTGGAAGGTCCACGCATTACCGGGCCAATGACGTCATTGAGAATGCTGGGGATATTCATGTGATCAATCCTTTCTTTTGATAAAAAATTATACAGCATATGTCCTTTTAATTGTATACAATCTTTTTAGCCATAAGGCCATTTTTCTGAAAATCAACCCAAGGTGGTTGCTGCCGGGAATTAAATGTTGTATACATAAATTGAGTACAGTCTGCATGACTGTAGAATGTGGGTATTTTTATTGTCAGGCAATGTCAGCGAGGCGTGCTTCTTATAGCGTGTAGTCCGTCTATTTTAAAACTCATCAGCAGAGGGGGGATCGTATCGTAGTTCGTCTTAGTTAATCGTAATTACTCTAAAATTTACAATTATCGGGAGAGCCTAGAATGAACCATAAAATGAAATCTATTGTTTGTGTCACCTTGGTCAGTATGCTTCTAGCGTTTGGCGGCAGTGCAGCCATCGCCGCACCTGAGATGGTTCTCAAGTTTGCCGGACAGCATGCAGCCGACCATCCAGCTACCGCGCTAATGAATGACATTGCTAAAGAGATTGCTGAAAAAACAGACGGCCGTATCGAGGTTAAGGTTTATCCTGCCAACCAGCTTGGCGACTATACTCTTGTCTATGAAGAGCAGATCCGCGGAACAATTGACATGTCTTGTATTTCCGTGCCCAGCCAGTTCGATCCGCGGATGGAGTTAATCTACATCAACGGATACGTCAGCGACTACGAAGATGCGAAAACGGTCTTTGCCCAGAATGGATGGCTGTTCAACAAAATGAACGAGTATAATGAAAGACTTGGTGTCAAACTCCTTGGTTTCTTTGTCGAGGGTATGATTGGTACCGGAACTACCAAACCGGCAAAAGATCCGCTCAATCCTGCAGCAAAGCAGGATGTTCTTGTCCGTGTTCCCAACATGGACGTCTATAAACTGGCTGCCGAAGCAATGGGATATAACACCGTCACCGTCCCCTATGCCGATGTTTACCAGGCAATTCAGACCGGCGTTGTCGATGGCGTAAATGGCTACCCTGTTGCTGCCGCCTATACCGCTCTCGGTGATGTTCTTAAACACTGGTACATGACCAACTACTCTGTTGAAGTTCTGAACTACATGATCAGTGGCCAGACCTGGGCCAAGATCAAGCCGGAAGACCAGGCTGTTATCGGGGCCATTCTTGCACGAGCGACCACCAGCAGTATCGAAAATGCCAAGAGTGTTGATGATCACTACATGTCCCTGATGAAGGAGAAAGGTATCGAGGTTCATACCTATTCTAAAGAAGAGCTTGCTCCCATCATGAAGGCATGTGCCACCACCTGGCCAAAACTCGAAAAAAACATGACCAAGGAACTTATGGACGAATTCAGAAAAGAGCTTGCTCCTAAGTGATTTTCTTTGTCCTCGCGCGGTAGAGTTTTCATTAATAAATGAGGTCCGGGAAATGGGGGCATTCTGTTTCCCGGACCTCATAACTATGCCATGGAGCTTGTTTGTGTCAGATAATAATGAAAATACATGCACCAACTGCCCTGAATGTCTCACTGATATTAGCCCGCCCAAAAATCTTTTCGATCGTATAACCATTAATAGTTTTTCCATTGTCTGCGTCTTCAGTACTGTTGCTCTGACCCTTATCATTTGTGTCGCTACCTTTTTCCGCTACGTTGTCAAAGGGGATTTGTACGGGTATGAGGAATGGGTGAAGATCCTTGCTTTCTGGCTGTACTTTCTTGGAGCCGCCATGGGTTCCTACAACCGTACCCACGTTTCTGCGGACCTTGTCAACGCCTATTGTCCCGATGGGAAGCTCAAACTGTT
>NZ_BAAHYZ010000035.1:0-28870 GCF_054657295.1 Desulfocastanea catecholica | reverse complement strand
GCCGTCCGAAAAATGATTGCCGCGAGCTTTTTCTCCAATGTTGTCGTCCGTACAGACCTGTTAGTTCACCGACTGTTTGCTATGCCATAAAGAGTTGTATGCAAAAGGCCGGTTTACCTGAAGAGGCCACCACCTATTGGCTGCGTCATACCCATGCACAGCATCTGCTGGAAGCTGGGATCTCCGTCTTTGAGATCAAGGAAATGCTTGGTCATGATGACATTGAAGCAACAAACAGATACCTCCATATTCATCTCAAACTCATGAGGAGGGTTATCCTTGGCGAACTCGTTTGAAAGTTTCCTGGCACCACAGATGGAGCAATACATCGAATACCGGGAAAGCCTTGGTTATTTCGCGAAAGCAGTGGCCAGGTTAAGACTATTAGATCAGTATATGGTGACGAAAAATGTGACCACGCTTGAGGCCTTGACACCTCTGTTCTTTCTGAAAATGCGGACAGATCTGGCAATAGACCCGAATACGATAAACAGGGTGATCGATGGCTTACGCGGCTTTTTTCAATATCTCGTGCGAATTGAGTTCTGTCACTATAATCCGCTTGAGGGAATTCCCCGTTTCAAGGGAAACAACATTATCCCCTTTA
Organism: Desulfocastanea catecholica; assembly: GCF_054657295.1. Classification (NCBI taxonomy): domain Bacteria; kingdom Pseudomonadati; phylum Thermodesulfobacteriota; class Desulfobulbia; order Desulfobulbales; family Desulfobulbaceae; genus Desulfocastanea; species Desulfocastanea catecholica. The sequence goes on along the minus strand of NZ_BAAHYZ010000035.1, from coordinate 28,263 downwards.
TTTTCGCTGATCAGGAGATTGAACATCTACTCGAAGTATCCTGGAAACAAGTCCGTAAAGAAAAACAAACGTTTTTTCTCAAGGATATGAGTTGTTGTATGGCTCTGCAACTATTAGCCCGCTGCGGTTTACGGATATCGGAGCCCCTGCGCTTAAAAGTAACGGATTTCAGGGCTGACGAGAGAACAATCCATATCAGAAAGACAAAGTTCCGAAAAGATCGGTTAATTCCCATCCCAATGGAGGTGGCAAACCATCTATCGGATTATCTCTTACTTCGCAACACCTTGCTGCCGGTAGATAATCAAAACCCATATCTCCTGGTCAGCGATCCCGCCAAGGGTTTACACAACCAGCAGGTTCGCAACTATTTCCACCAGGCAATAAAAGAAATCGGACTCACTCAAGCCAAACAGATTATCGGCAACACTAACATCAGTGGTACTACCCCACACTCGTTGCGCCATTCTTTTGCAGTCAATACCCTCAGACGGATAAAAGAACGAGGTGATTCACCACAAAATGCCCTGCCGGTTCTTGCAGTATACATGGGACACAAAAAATACACCTATACCATCTACTACCTCAAACTGATCGATGCGGACCAACACCGGAATCTCGTTGATTTCATGATTAAGTATCCATTACGACTATGAAACTTACAATCAGTGTTCACCATTTTTTTGAGCAGTATCTGCCACGGATCAAAGGGTACGGTCTCAATACCATCAAGGCCTATCGTGATGCGTTTGCTCTCTTTTTACCTTTTGCCAGGGATACGCTTGGAATGCCCATCAACTCTTTGCAACTTGAGCAGCTCACCCCGGAGTTGATTGTAGACTTTCTTGGTTGGCTGGAAAAAGAACGAGAAAATGGTGCCAGAACCAGAAATCATCGATTGGCGGCCATACAATCCCTGGCAAAAATGATCCTCTATATGTACCCGGAAAAAAGAGATATTGCGGTGCGAATACTGGATATCCCCTGCAAGCGTTACCACAGGAATATCATCGGCTTTCTTTATCAGGAAGAAATACTGGCTGTTCTTGATGTTGTTAATCTCAGTTCTGCGCAAGGCTTTAGAGATTATACCATACTCAATTTGCTTTTTGACTCCGGTGCCAGGGCCAGCGAAGTGGCTGCACTTGATCTCGACTACTTTGATCCACAGCAAAAAACGTTGGCCATTCTCGGCAAGGGAGGGCGCTTTAGAATGATAACCCTCTGGCCCAAAACGGTTGACCTCCTTTGCAGGTATGTTGAAAAGTACCGAACTACACCACATACTCTATACAGGAATCGTTTGTTTCTCAATCAGCGAGGAAAGGAACTTACCCGGCATGGAATATATCGGCTCTGTCGAAAATATCTGGAAAAAGTCCTGCCGGCAAAACGGCTGAAAGACCTCAATCCTGCCCACAGCTTCAGGCATGCGTGCGCGGTAAATATGCTTCTGGCCGGGGATCCCATATCAGACATAAAAAACCGTCTCGGTCATGACAGTATTAAATCGACAATGATCTATCTGCACCTTGATTTAAGCCACCGAGAAAGGATCCAGAAAAAATTTATCACCCATACACAGTCTTTGCTCAATCAGGATGACAAGATAGATGAACTGATCAACTGGGAGAACAGGGAGGAAATTTTAACTTGGCTTGATAGTCTTTAGGGGGCTTCTGGTCTCCGACAGGCTGGCGGATAGGTAATAAATAGCCTTATAAATTATGTTGCATGACAAAGAATAATCACTCTCAAAAATGGCAGAACTTCATGAAATAAAAAAGAAAATGAGCAAACAAACGACTCGCTTTACTTTTGTTATTATTTCAGCAAGATAGCTCAACTCGCAACATAACAGGAAACATCTTGAACCACCTAATTGTGGACTACCTGAAGATAGGCAGATGCAATCTACATCGCTAGCGTAAACACATCTTAGATCATACCCAATTCGTGCGACATCCTTCAACGACTCAATAAAAACCATGAAATTTCAGAAAGTTGTAATCCTCCCATAAACGCTTATTTCCTTCGTGAGAATTTGTCCCTGTATTCCCTGGGGCTTAAACTGGTTCTATCTTTAAATAATCTCCGAAAGGTACTTGCGTTCTCATAGCCTATCTGGAGAGTAATGTCATCGATACTGTCCAGTGTTGACTCCAATTTTTTCTTTGCTAATTCGATTCGCACTTTTTGTAGGTAGGTCAGTGGAGAATAACCTGTCGCCTGTTTAAAACGGCGTTTGAAGTGTCTCGAACTCAGACCGGCATGACAAGCGATTTCGTCAATTGTTCTTATCACAGCATAATTTTTTCCCATAAATAATTGTGCCTTCGTAATAGCCCTATCTTCATGCTTTTTCCGGTGATGCTCAAAAAAATATGGTGCCTGGCTCGTACGATTTGGATCTATAAGGAGAACTTTGGCGCAGACCTCTGCCAGGTCTTCAGAACCATATCGTCGGATCAGAGACAGTCCCAGATTTAAGTAGGCGGTAGAGGCACCAGTACAGACAATTCCATCCTCTTCAGTTAAGATCATCTCCGGTCGGAGTTTGACCTTCGGAAACAACTGCTGAAACCGGCGGGAAAACTGCCAGTTTGTGGTTGCCACTCGGTCATCCAGCAGACCAGTCTCAGCTAGCAGAAATGAGCCGGTGCAGACTGCAGCAATAGGAACGCCGGCTCTATTGTTCTCAAGAAGCCAGACCTTGACTTTTTTTGTTAAATGTTGGCCCAGCTTTGATGACGGAAATACTGGAGGCAGAATAATGTATTCAACATTCCCGGTCTCAGTAATGGATTTGTGAGCCTTAAGTTCAATACAGCCACTGCTCGTGACAGGTCTGCCATCGACTGAAACCAGTTCTGATATAAAAAGCTGCTCACAACTGCCGGTTAGCTCCTGATGCCAAAGGTTGGCAATAGCAAATGTATCGAGCAAACCGACTACTCCGGAAGTAAAACAGTCTTCTGTAATAAGAAAAGTGAACTTCATGTAATTCTCTTTACTAAGGTTTTGAGATGGAATGAGTTTGACCGATGTCTTTTTCTGCGCGTTATTTGTCATAAATGCCACTTTTAACGAGGTGAAGCAACTGGTATTTTACTTTTACGTTAAAGGTGCTGAAGGGTAAAAAGATGTTATAAGCAGGATGTTCCTAAATCATGCTCACAGGAGGAAACCAATGAAAGAGTGGAAAAAGTCAAGTTGTGTGCTCTGTGCTCAGAACTGCGGTCTGGAGATCCTTATCGAGAATGGCAGGATGTTCAAAGTTCGACCGGATAGGGAGAACCCACGAAGCAAAGGATACGTCTGCCGCAAGGGAATGAATGTCATGTATTATCAACACCCAAAAGACAGGTTGACGAAGCCTCTAAAAAAAGTGGGAGAGAAGTTTGTACCAATATCCTGGGAAAAGGCAATTGAGGAAATCAGCGAAAAACTTCTCCAGATTCACGCCAGCCACGGTCCGCGCAGTCTCGCGTATATGGGGGCCAGCATGCAGGGCGGACATTTCGAAGCAGGGTTTGGCGTCAGCCTCATGAAAGCTCTTGGATCACAATATCTTTACTCTTCTGCAGGTCAAGAATTCAGTGGCGCGTGGTGGATAAATGGTCGGGTGTTCGGTGGTCAACAGATCCTGACTGTTCCAGACGAACAGGAAACAGAAATGCTCGTCGCCTGGGGGTGGAACGGTATGCAGAGCCATCAGCTGCCACGAGCCCCGAAAGTGCTCAGGGATATTTCAAAGGATCCACATAAATTACTGGTCGTCGTGGACCCGAGAAGGAGCGAGACTGCCCAACTGGCCAACATGCACCTAGCAATCGCGCCCGGAACGGATGCGTTGCTGCTCAAGGCCATGATTACGATTATTCTCGGTAATGAATGGGAGAACAGGAAGTATATAGAGGAGCATGTTGAGGGTTTCGCATCGATACGTGGCTGGTTTAGTAGTTTGGACGTGGACGCGGCTCTTGTCGTCTGTCAATTGGACAAAGATCAGGTCGTAGACCTTTGTCGTTTAATGACAAGTAAACGGTGGTGCATGCATCCTGATCTCGGCATTTATATGAACAGGCAAAGTGCAGTAGCTTACTATCTGCTCACAATCCTTGCTGCATTGTGTGGAGTTTATGGTGTTCGTGGAGGTAATGTCATACCCGGCATGATCCGCCCGCTGGGTGGACATGCTGATGAAAGGAGTACAAAAGTCTGGCGCACAGTCGCCACGGGGATGTTTCCTGCAGCGGCTGGTTTTTATCCGCCTGCAGTTATGCCGGAAGAAATACTCAATGATCATCCCGAACGATTACGGGCAATTCTGGTCAATGGCTGCAACCCTCTGAGATCTTACCCCGATACTACTGCTTATGAAAAGGCGTTTGCTGCTCTCGATTTATTGGTTGTCACTGATATCGTATTAAATGAAACTGCTCAATTCGCCCATTACGTGTTGCCATCACGTTCTTTGTATGAATGCTGGGATGGAACCTTCTTTCCCTGGACCTATCCCGAGGTTTATTTCCAGATGAGGCAGCCTGTGCTCACACCTTCAAGTGAGTGCCTGGAGCCATCACAGATTTTTACCCGTCTTGCAGATAAAATGGGACTGATTCCGGACATCCCGGATGAGGTGCGTCAGGCCGCTGGTGGCAATCGCCAGGTCTTTGGCGCAAAACTGATGCAATGGGCTGCAAGGGAGCCATCTGTCCACCGAGCCATGCCATTTATCCTTGCAAAAACCCTGGGAGAACAGTGGGACAGCGGCAACAAGGCCGCGCTGTGGGGAATGCTGATGACCTTGCCACAAGAGGCCCGGGAGAATGGCGATCAAGTTGGTTTTACCATCGGGCCAGATCAGGGAGATCGAATGTTTCGCGCGGTTTTGGACAATCCTCAGGGACTTTGGCTAGGGGCAGTGGATACAGCAGAACAACTCGCAGGTATCCGGACCAAATCTCGAAAACTGGCAATATTTATCGAGGAAATGGAGGCAGAAGTCCTCTCGCTTTCTCCACAGCAGGAGCAGGAGGCGTTAATGAAAACAGAGGAATACCCATTTATTCTGATGGCGGGGCGTCATATGCAGTATAACGCCAACACACTTTTGAGGAATCCGGAGTGGAATGGGAAAAAACGAGCCTGTACTATCGCCATGCACCCTGACGACGCGAAGAAGTTAGGACTTGTGAACGGTCAGCTGGTACGTGTGACAACGGAAGCCGGCAGCGAAATGGGAGAGCTCGAGATCACCGAACAGGTAAGGAATGGCACTGTAATGATCCCGCATGGTTTCGGACTTCTGTATGATGGAAAGGTTTATGGCATCAATGTGAACCGTCTCACCAAAAACACCAATCGTGATCGTTTCGGTACACCACTGCACAGATATATTCCCTGTCAAATTCAGGTAAATGTCCTCCGGGACGGGTTGCAGGTCAGCCAGCCATAGAGTTTATTCCAGTTTTTGGGAATGTCAGAAAACCGAAAGGATGATTGCAATGAATACAAAGGTATCGCACAGACATGAAATGTTCGAGTTATCCGCCGTTGATGGTTACCGAATAGCCGTATCACGATTCAAGGCTCAAAAACAGCTCCTGGGAAACCTAATTGTAGCAGGGGCAACGGGTGTTCCTCAGGGGTTTTACTACAACTTTGCCCGCTATGCCAGTGCCTGCGGTTTTACAACATTAACCCTGGATTACAGAGGGATAGGAAAATCAAAACCTCAAACTTTAGTTGGTTTTCAAGCAACTTTTCTTGACTGGGCAAGTCTTGACCTAGCTGCAGCCGTAAACTGCATGGCAAGTGAAAAAGTACCGCTTTTCATGGTGGGGCATTCATTCGGTGGACATGCGCTGGGTTTATTGCCTAACCATGATCGTATTGATCGATTTTATGTTTTTGCAACCGGAGCAGGCTGGCATGGCTGGATGCCGCCGATGGAAAGCCTAAAGGTCCGTCTGCTCTGGAACATAATATTGCCCATTCTTGCCTTTAAAGGATATGCCCCAATGTCTATGCTTGGTATCGGCGAGGATTTACCTTTGGGAGTATATAAACAATGGCGGTACTGGTGTACTTTCCCACATTATTTTTTCGATGATCCGAAATCACCTGACGTCAAAGACAAATTTGCCCAAGTAAAAACACCGATAATAGCTGCAAATGCTTTGGACGACCTCTGGGCACCGCCCCGTTCTCGCGATGCATTTATCAAAGCATATAAACATGCGTCGGTAAAATGCGTTGACCTCGTGCCTGATAAACGACAAGGAGGTATCGGGCATATGGGTTATTTTCGTCCACAAGAACAGCCATTGTGGAATGATGCGCTGGAATGGTTCAAAGAACACTCAGCAAAATTCCAGGACAAGGAATAAAGCCCCAAATTTCCTGCCACAATAATGACAGTAATTTTCACATACTGTTAAGGTTGCCACCTTGAATGTCGCATTTCTTTGATAGTTCTTATGCAAAAGGTGTCTACTGTTGCTAAAAAGTCCCGAAATTTCTATAACCTAACAACAAAATCGCAGCCTGGAATTAGACCTTCTCCATGATTCTGTTCGCTCATACACCACACCCTGTGCATCCAAATACGCCCCGAATATTTTGTCCATTTCATGGTCAATCTCTTCCAAACAAGTTGGCAATTCCTCTTTGTACCTTGGGCGCTAACAGGAATTGAGCCATTTCTGCTAACGAAAACTGAGCCAGAGAGTGCGCGGTCAGGAGTGTCTTGAGGGGATGCAAAAGAGCGATGCGGGTGGGTAGATTAGCTGAGATTTGCTGAGCGGCTTAAGTGCGGAGAGATTCCCCATCGATCGGGATTATGCAGCAGCGATGCCGGAGGCGGTCGAGCAATGCGTCGACCATACTTTTGGGTTGGAGGATGTCGTACCAGTGCTCGAAGGCAAGATTGGTTGTGATTATTGTTGGTCTGCCTGCTTCGTAGCGTTCTTTCATGAGCTTGAAGAAGCTGTTCATCTGCTCGGGAGTTAGGGTTAGATATCCTAATTCATCGAGTAACAACAAATCGTAACGGCAAAGTCGCATAAGCAATTGCGGTGTTGAGCGGTCCGCCAGGGAGGCGTAAAGCTCGTCCAGCAAGTTTTGGACGTTGTAGAACCGACCGCGGTAACCGGAGATCAATGCCTGCCTGAGGATTCCGGAAGCCAAGCCGCTTTTACCGGTGCCGGTTGGCCCGGTAAAGATGATGTTTTCGCCTCGCTGCATGAAGTCGAGTCCAGCCAGGGTCATAATCCTGGTTCGATCAACCACCGGTTGACGCTCAAAGGGGAAGGTGCTGAGGGTCCAGTCCCAGGGGATCTTTGCCTGGTTGAGACGATAGAGCACACTTCGTTCTTTTTGGTGTTGCAGTTCTTCGGCGAGCAATTGCAGAATCAGATTCTGATGCCCCCAGCCTTCCTTCTCTGCCTTGGCCAGCAGCCGGGGAAAGACGGCAGCCATGCCGTGCAGTTTCAGTTGTTTGAGAAGTTCGAGGATTTCGTCAGTCATGAGAGTTCGAAGAAATCGCCTCCAGTGTTTTTCAGGATCATTTTTTCCAGTCTGGCCAGATCGTAAAGGCCGTAATGAAGTGCCTCCTGTACCGCTTTCTGGAACGGAGCTGGGGGATACGTCCTTTTGAGATCAAGCAGACGCCGCAACTTGACTATTCCCCGCCCACGGGCCTGCTTCTTGAGTTCAGCGACATATTGATCGAGGGATTCATGCTGACCGGTCAGGGTTTGTTCTTCCGTGCTGATTCCCTGATGGGCCCGTTTACTGTTGAGTGGCCGATGGTGGCCTGGTGTGGTGATGCGCTTTTCCCGCGCCAGAAGCTCGCGGTCATGTTCGGCAACGATGGTCCTACCGTGATAAATGACCACTTGCTGCCAGTATTTCAGTACTTCGACATTCTTGCCGATCAAGGTGTCGGGCACCGAGTAGCGATTGGTGTCAAGATGGACGTATCCCTCGATATCCACTGTCCGTTGCGCGGACAGATAGACCGGCGGCAGTACTTTCGGTAAGGATTGCAGGGATGACTTCTCCATGAGCCAAGCCTCCATGGGACTCATTCCCAAGCTGGTCTTTGGCTTGCGGTTGGCTACCTGATCGCACCATTGCCTGGCCTGGAGGTTAAGGTCATGCCAGTCGGTGAAGGTTCGACCGGCGAGGAAATTTCGTTCGACATAGTCAAATGGTCGCTCGATCCTGGCCTTTCTGTTGGGGTCGTTAATCCGGTGTGCCCAAAAACGAAAGCCGTAGATTCCGGCGAAGGCCTCCATTTCCGGGGAGAATGAGGCATCAGGACCTGCGCCGTGGCTGACAATGACGCTGGTATTATCGATCACGCAGCGGCTGCAAGCGCCCTGCATATAGGCCATGGCCTCGGTCAAGAAGGTTTTGCATTCAAGCCTGGTAAATCTTGGATAGTACTGGATGAAAAGCTGCCGACTGTAGGCCAGGGAAAGACCGGCACACTGGGCGGTAAGCAGACGGTCGCCTATTTTGAATCGATGAGGCGAGGTGTCATGCTGCATCTCAGCGCCTGGCTCAAAATGATAGCGTCCGGCCCTCTTCTGTGCCGGAATGCGCAGCTGATACTTACGGATCAGCCAGGTCAGGCTTTGGTAGGGGATTTTGATATCATACCGAGCCGCCAGCTCCTCCTGAACCCGGACGACGTTGCCCTGACAGTCGCGGAAGAGTTCGCGTACTTGTCCGATGTACTGGTCATATCCCGACTCCTTGCTGATCGATGGTCGGGCTGCCGCCGTCGCGAGCACTCTGTCCACCGTGTTGCGGGCTACCTTTAGTTGTTTGGCGATCATCCGCTTTGCTACCCCTTGTTTTGCCATTTCCCGGATCACTTGCTCTTTGATGGGGTCGATCATATTCAAGACGCTCCTTGATTTTGTGCTGCAGTTCGACGGTCAAACGCCTTGCTTTGGCCGCTCGGACCAGCAGCTGGCGGCGCAACTTTTGTTCCTGGTTCGGATAAAAAACCGTATCCGCCTTCTCTCGCAGACGATCCAGGATGGCGCAGACCACTTTGGCGTCATGCAGCCATTTTTCTTCAGGGCTTTCGTTTTTGTTCACATTAAGAGCCTGAATCGATTTGATGAACAGCGCAGGCTGGCTCAGCATCCGTTCCCGAACTTGCCGGTTAGCCTTTTGGTAATGCTCATAAAACAACTGCAGTTTCCGGGTGGACATCGGTTCACGCTCAAGATGGGCGGCAAGCCTTGTTGCATCGGAGGGATTGGCGCGCGCCAACGGTATCAGCACCCGACTGGCGGCCCAGGTTGAGATCTCTCCGGCGATTACTCGTGATAAAATCTCTTCGGGCAAGGATTCCAGCAGATCCATACGTCGCTTCACATAGGACTTGTCACGGCCTATCTGTCTGCCGATTTCGCTCAAAGAATAACTGAATCGACGATGCAGTTCCTGGATTAAGCCGGCCTCTTCAATCGCTTCCCATTGCCGTTCTCCACGCAGAATCAGAAGTTGATAGAGCGTCTGACTTTCTGACTCATCAACTACCCTTACCAGACCGGCATCCCGGCCGAGATATTTGAGTGCCGCATAACGAAAATAACCATCGACCAGTATCAATTGGTTATCTTCGCTGGATACCGCCAGCATCGGTTCAAGCTGGCCATGGCGCGAGATAGAGTCCGCCAACCGGCGCACCCGTGCCTCGTTCTTTACCCGGATGTGGGCGTAGCGCAATTCAAGCAGATGAAGGTCAACGGTTTGCTTTTTCATGCACCTCTTTTAACAGGAAACTGGCCTACAAGCTTACGAGTCCTCTCTTTGCAATCAATGTTGAAGTTTAATTAACCACCGGAAACGACGTTGATTTCAACGAGTAACGCGTCCATCTTTGCAATCAAGCCACCCTCAACCCTGCTCAACAGGTATCGTCCTGGATTAATGGAGCTTTCAGGTATTGACGCGTCCATTTTTGCAATCAGGGTCCGGTCGGTATCCTGTCCGCGCCGACGACGGTTACGTTCCCGTTGCCGTTGACGATTGCCCTCCACGTAGTCCGGGTTCTTCGCTCGATAATTTGACCAGTAGTCGGGATTCTTCCCCCGCCAGCTACTCCGGGCGGCACTCTGGTTGGCGCGGTAGTCAAGGTCGACAAGCAATTTCCTCCGTTGCCAGATTCGTTTACGAGCGCGTTGGCAGGCCCTTTCCGAGCAATACTGTTGATCAGGATTTTGCGGACGAGGGCTAAAACCCTGGTAGCAGTGTTTGCATTTGCGCCTCTCGGCCATGCTGATCTCCTCAACAAATTCATCTCATTGAGCAGATCAGCGGTTAGATGGGAAATTAAAAAGGAAGAAAAACCGGAGGAGATTGCAATGTTTCAGCTGGAATTGGAAAATTCGCTGCGGACATCTAATTGAGCTCTCTTTCCTTTTCCATTGAACCTCTGGGGGCGGGGCTGCGGCAGTGCGTAGTCCATTCAGGGGGCAGCTCCGAGAATGGGCCCGCAAAATTGCTCGTCGGAGGAGCTGCCACCTGAATGGACGGGGTACTGGCGAGGACCTTTCTAATGTCGGCCCCTGTTCGTCGTATTTTCCTCGTCTGTTGAGAGGATTTCGGCTGTCTTATTAACTCTTTTGTAAGAGCTAAGAAAAAAGGGAAGGAGGTGGCTCAATTTTCATTAGCAGACGTGGTTCATTTTTGATTAGCGTTGAAGCTTTGTACCGCCTAAACAACTGTGCAACCTTGTCATCAAGGCGACTCTCGATCAACTTCGCTGCTCTCTCTTGTTGCCTCATCGAATTCATCTCGCTTTCGATCTGTGCTTTCCCGTAGCTATCTTTGGTCTGTTCAGAATATCAGAAAATTAGTTGATTATACCGGTATCTGTTGTAGAGAAGAGGTTGATGTCTCCTTTCTTAAAATTTAATGCATTTTGAACAATCCAATTTTGGAGGAATTATGAACAAAGCAGAACTTGTAGCGAAAATGGCCGAAGGAGCCGAACTGACAAAGGCACAAGCAGAGAAAGCTCTCAACAGTTTCATCACTGTAACCACGGCTGCTCTCAAGGATGGAGACAAGATAGCTTTGGTGGGTTTTGGTACGTTCAGTGCGGTAAACCGTGCTGCTCGCATAGGCAGGAACCCGCAGACCGGCAAGGAAATTAAAATAGCTGCCAAAACCAACGGCAAATTCACACCAGGAAAAACTCTCAAGGACCTGAACCCAAAGCCGGTCAAGGCTGCACCGAAAGTAAAAGCTAAGGCAAAAAAATAGAATAAATCGTGTCCACCCTGAGCGTATCTGGGTTATTGATGCTCAGGGTGCGTGTTTTAAAAACTGGAGAAGCATTTATTCCTCAAACTCAAACAACCAGATAATTTTTCCATTTTTGCTTTTTTTATGTTTGCGGGCCGCAGGCTTTATGCGATTTTCTGCTTACCAAAATTTTCACTCTCTGATTTGCATTCCAAGACGTCCAGCCGTGATTCAAGCTCCTTGAGCTTATCCTTCAGTAGTGCATTTTCCTTCTTCAGCAGTGCATTTTCTTTTTCTGTGTTGATCGTTTTTTGAAAAACATCAATCACGTCGGAAAAAGGATTACTGTAGCCAGTCTCTTCCCTTAGTATTTCGATTGCCTGCACTATTTTTTCAGGAATATCCGGTGTGGCCTTCTCGGGTTTTGGGGAAAAATCATATTTTTTGATTTTATCCGCTGGGGCAATGGTGACACCCTGAGAAACTCCAGGTTCTTCCCTCTTGCCCTGATCTAATCCAGGGGCCTCCACCTCTGCGAAAATAGTGCGCCCAAGTGACAGCATTTCCTCTAAGGTCATATTGAAATGATGGGAAATTTTTCCCCACATCTTACCTGATCCGGACTTTCTCTGCTTAACGATAGCATTCAAATAGCCACGATCAATTTTTTGCTCAGTGGAAAGACGAGTTTGTGCCCCTCTGCCTTCTTCCTCGAGCAGATGAGTTAATGCCGCATGCAATTGTTTGAGATTTTTTTGGTTCATTGCTCAATAATAGAGCAATAATATAACAAAAACAAGTTTTTTTTAATGCAAAGGCAAGATTTTTGATTTTTCTGTTGACATTATTCTTTGGGTAGACCTAAATTAGACCAATGAACAGACTTAGAAAAAAAACAACGAAAAAGAAAATTGCCGCAGCGGCCGGCATTACCCCTGACTTCTTCAGCCATATTTTATGGGGCAGGCGTCCCTGTCCTGTCTCCGTGGCAATACAACTGGAGAAAGTAATGGGTATTGATAGAGATATTTGGATGACAAGAAAGCCTAAAGAGCTCAGGGACATCGTAGAAGAGTACATCTATACTGAATGAGAATATTATGGATATCGATGCCAGGTTGACGGCCATAGAAGAAAATCAAAAACTGATACTTGACTTGTTGGTTGGAAAAGAAACTAGCATTTCTTCTGTAATGACCTTGAAAGAATCCGCGCAATATACGGGCTATTCTGTTGATCACTTCAGGCGGCTCGCCGTGGAACAGCGATTAATTCCATATTCAAGACCCTCTGAACAACAAAAAGGAAAACTGCTTTTCCGAAAAGTAGATCTCGACAATTTTGTAGAAAAAGCAATCAAAGTGGAAAAAACGAAACAACAACCTGGCCGAAAGAGAAAATCGGCCGTCATTTTAACACGATAGAAATGTGAGTGCGGACAAACATTACATCTGGCCACTGGCACAATCCTGGGTGAGCTCCAATCGGGTGTTGATATGGTGCATCGCCGCGCCATATTATCGGTATATGTCGTGCGATTCACGTGACTTGGCGGGAGAGGCCCAGCTTGCCGTCTATCGGGTCATATCGGTCTTAATCGATCAGAACAAAGATCTGTCCCTCACGAGCCGGTATTTCCGTATTGTCTTTCGTACCAGATGTATCCAACTGGCAGCCGGTGTTGCCTTGGCAAACGAACCACCGGCAAGCATTGCGTTTCAAAAAGAACAATTCCCCGACCTGAATGAATCTTCTGAGCTGGATGAGACAGTCGTATCCGAGGCATTGTCTGCACTCACTGGCCGACAACGGCTGGTTTCCCTGTGGATCCTTTCTCAGCCAAAACCCGTCAGCTTTAACATGATTGCCAATCATTTTGGGATTCATATCCAATCGGTCAGGAGGATTTTATCAAATGCCATCAGGAGAATAGAGGCTTATGGAAATCAAAGAATATGCGAAGACCTCTAAAATTTCGTTAAAAACACTCCGCTGGATGAAAAGGTCAAAAAAAATTTGCGATCCTCTCCAGGATAACGATGTAATCGGTTTGAAATTGCTGGAAAACCTTTGGGGACTGCATGATTTTCTGAGACCGCAGTTGCGTCAGAAAAACATAAAATATCGAAAAGCACTTATTGACACATGTGACCTGGAAACAAAATGGGAACGCTATGCATTTTCCAGGTTCATGAACCTGCAGCCGGATAAACGTCTTTTTATGAAAAATCTGATTGCAGAAATTGAATTAACCTTCCGGTTTAAGATGTCAATTTATGACCATAGAAAACTATATCGGGTACGAAAGAGAGTCCATAGAGCCAAAGAAAGACAAGTGCAAAAAAAGCTCTATGAACAGCAAAATGAGGGCGTGAAAATGTCCAATAACGATCTCGAAAAAAGCGTATCAGCAAGTGCAACAGCAAGTGCGAAACGACCATGAGAAAGGTGCGACAAAACATAATCTAAGAAAAAGAAACGGTAGTTTCTTTGATGCGACAAAAATGATAACTCAAGCCAGAAAAAAAATGCAAAAACCCTTTCGGATTATAGGAGTATTTTTCATGTTCAGCATCTCGGTTTGTAATCCGGTTTGTCGTTCGGCTTGGGGGCTTGAAATCCGGCAGGATTTTTTCAGCTACCCACCTGCCATAAATACACCAGTACAAATTTCCATCCATCAAACCTTCATCATTGCCGGGCGACCATCTTTTTACTCTGAACCGGAAATCCGTACGTTACCTGTGGTCTATTTTGATCTGGGCAGCGCAGGGTTATCTCCTGATGCCGGCAACAAGCTGCTGATGGATTTGCGAGAGTGTTGTGCCTCCTGTCCTCTGTATCTTAGCGGTTACACCTGTTCGATTGGGAGTGAAAAGCAGAACCTGCAACTGTCCAGGAATCGAGCCGAGGCTGTTGCTGTCCTGCTGCGAAGAAATGGTTTCAAGGTGGCTTCGGTAAAAGGAGAAGGAAAAGGAAAAGGGATGATGTACGGCAACACTCCGGAAAGCAATAGAAGGGTAGAGATAAAACCAACGAAAAACTAAAACGCACAAACTTGTGCAACAACACAACACAACAAAAGGAAAAGTGATCATGAAAAAAGTAATTTTTCTTTTCAGTCTAACCGTTTTACTTCTCCAGGCAGTGAATGTTTTGGCTATGACAACTCCGGCGGCTGGTTCTTTTGCCTATGACCTGTACGATATTGCGGTAACGCAGATTTTGCTTGGCCCGATTGGCTTTGTCGCTGGTGTTGCTTCGATGGCGTTTGCTGCCATCCTTGCAATCCGGCAGATGATTCTTCCTGCGGCTGGCGTTGTTCTTGGGGGTGCGTTTCTACTTTCCGCTGATACCGTTGTGCAGTCTATCGGCGCTGTAATCATGTAACGAGGAGATTATAGCAATGATCGCCAGAAAGTTTCCGCAATATCTCTCTAAACCTTTTCAAGTACTGTGGTTTGAGGTCGATGAGCTGGTCTTGTTCCTCTTCTTCCTCACCCTGTCATTGCTGTACGGTAAGCTAATGTGGCTTATTTTCCTGGTCTTTCAATACTCCTACACCAAAACCAAACGCTCTCAGGCACGGGGATTCTTGAAGCATGTCCTGTATGTCTTTGGCCTGGTCAAGATGAACAATTATCCCGACTACTTCCAGCAGGAGTTTCACGAATGAAAGCAGATATCTTCGTACAAAAATCCAGCAACTTATTCGTAGAAAACCGACTGCTTAAATTTGCTATCGGGGCAATGGCCGTCGCCGTCTGCTTCAACTCCCTTATGGTGTATCGGGCTGTTAAATATCAACGTGTTGTGCTGATTCCACCCACTATGACCGGCACGATTGAGTTCGTCCAGGGCAAGCCTACCGAGACTTACATCAAGGATATGAGCAGAAAAATAGTCAACCTGGCAACTACCTACTCCCCACCCACGGCAAGAGGGCAGTTTGATGATCTACTCTCTCTTTACACATCTGAAGCCTACCCCGAAGCCTCAAAAAGCTGGTACTCCCTGGCGGGTCGTATTGAAGAATCGCAGGTAAGTTCGACATTTTACCTGGAGAAAATCAATATCAGTGAGGGCACCATCGAAATGTTCGGCAATCTGGCCCAATTTGCCGGAGACACAAAACTCGAAAAGGCAGCCAAAACCTTCGTGGTCGCTTATCGCATCCGTGATGGTCGTTTTGAGATGAGCGAGTTCAAAGAGAAGAATCCCAGAGCGGATATTGCCGAACGTAAAGCAGAAGCAGAAAGAGAAGCGACGCTGAAGAAAAGAGCAGAGGAAAAGATAAAAATGGACAAGCAAGCGGAGACCGAAACGAAATGAAGAAAATCTTACGGATAAGCTTGTGTATGCTCTTGGCTGGATCCTCGGTGCAGGCAGAAGAAGCACCGGTTCCACCTGTTTCAATTGATGTTGCCGATTTTGTGGCGCAAGCAGAACAAGATGGACAACCACCTGCTCAAGTTCCGCCAGTCACCACTGTTCAAGAAGCAGCAAAAGAAGAACCACAACCTGTTTTTAAAGAGCCAGTGAATGAACAGCCACCTGATCTGCAAGACCAGGAATCTTTTTTTCCACTACAAGACCAGCAATCTCCGGTTATAAGCGAGCCAACACCCCTAGAACCTTCAACTATGACCAATGACCCTTTTGACTACCCAACGCCAGTCAACTTCATTGCTCCTGAAATGCCGACCAGCGTGCAGCTGTCCAATCGTGACATCAACCGGATTGTCTGTTCCGGGCCGATGAGTGATTTGATTTTCTCGGAAGAAAAGGGCATTACCGGTCATTTTTCCGGCAATAATGCCTTCATCAAATTCAAGGCCGAGGAATTCAACGGGATGCTCACCTATGCCGAGACCCCCAGCGAGATATTTATTGTCTGCAATGGTGCTGTTTATACCCTGATTGCCGAACCTCAAGAAATCTCATCGGTTACCCTGCAGCTGGCCGCACCGGCAAAGGATAGTTTTAAAAAGAATATCGACCATTACAAAAACATGCCTTTGGAAAAACAGGTCCTGCAGATCATCAAGGAAGGGTATGAAGGCGGCTATCCACCCAGCTACAGGGTGTCAAATGCACATACCCTGGTTCCCCTTTGTGATGATCTCAGCGTCAACCTGATGCAGACGGTGGATGTGGAAGGGGTAGGGCTACGATTGAAGCAATTCAAAGTGGCCTCTACCAAGAATGAGGCAATGGAGTTGCAGGAGAAAACCTTTCTGTCACTGGGAATCAGCGAGTCCATCCTGGCCGTGGCAATAGAGGATCAGGTGCTGAACACCGGCGAGGTGACCAGGGTGTTTGTCGTTGAAAAACGGGAGCAATCGCGATGACCTTGAAAGAAAAATTCAACAACCTGACACCGTATAACAAAAAGGTTTTCGCCTGGTCTATAGTCGGTCTCATTGTTCTGGCAATCGCGGTTACCGGGTACAATTCCCGTGCGAAAAAAAAGGTCGATGTTGCCGGAACTGAAAAAAACAGGACCATTTACCTCGATCCGGACATGATTGAAAAGACCATGCTGAAAGAACAAGGGCGGCAGATTGAAGCCTTGAAAAAAGGCATGAGCGATCTGACAAAAAGCCAGACCGATTTTCTGGCTCTTGCCGAAAAGAAAACGAGAGATGCTAGAGATGCCGAAGACAGAAAATTAGTTATCCCCACGCCTGAACAACTATCCCAGGGAAAACCTCTGCCTGAACATGTACTGGATGCAAATGGCAACCAAGTTCTTGATGAATATGGCATGCCTGTTCGTAAGAGTCAACTATCATCAGGTGGCCGTAATCTGGGGCCGTCACCTGGGGGAGGCGGCCGTGGAAACCAGAAACAGGAAAAGAAGATCGTCGGCAAGATTTTAGTGATTTCAAACGAGGCAGCTGCACTTCCCCAGGATGACGGTAAAAAAAAAGGTCGGACGGTCTATCTCCCACCTTCTTTTATGGAGGCGAGCCTTTTGACAGGTTTCGATGCTGCTACTTCGAGCGGTGCCAAGGGGGGCAATTCCGAGCCTCTTTTGCTCCGTATCCAGACCCCGGCAGTATTGCCAAATGACATCAAGGCCAACCTTTCCGGCTGTTTCGTCATTGCCGAGGCCGTAGGCCGGTTGGACAAGGAACGGGCCGATGTTCGCCTGGTCTCCTTGTCCTGTCTGTCCAACGAAGGCAGTGCCGTTATCGATACCCCGATCAAGGGCTTTGTCACTGATTCCGACTCCAAGGTCGGCCTCTCCGGACGAGTGGTTTCCCGGATGGGCGCGGCAACCGCCAGGGCGATCATAGCCGGTTTTTTCGGCGGGGCAGGCGAAGCGTTAAAAGCGGCGGCCACCACAACCTCCACATCGGTATTGGGAACAACCAACTCGGTTGAAGCTTCGCAGATCGGCAAGTATGCCGTCGGTGGTGGGCTATCAGAGGGAGCGAACACCCTGCAGGATTTTTACATGGATTTAGCAAAGCAGACGACACCGGTAATTGAAGTGGCTGCGACCAAGAAAATTACGGTCATTGTCTCGGAAGGAAAAGATCTGGAGATTAAAGACTATACAAGAGACGAATCGTTATGAGATCACAAAATGCCATTCCATTATTGTTGCTGTTGCTGCTGTTGTCCCTTTTTCTGCTCTCCGGTTGTGGCGGGGTGGGAAGAGTCGTCAATCCCTATGAGGAAGATTTCAAATGCCGCACCAGAGACGATGCCGGCAAGTGTATTTCCACGCCATCCGCTTACAAGGAGGCCAGGTTCCCCAATGCGGATAATGCAAGTGCGACAAATTGCACCGATGCCAACGGCGACACTGCCCCCTGTCCACCAGCTACACCCGATGCCTCCAACATCCACCAGCTCACCGCGCAAGACAGCCGTTACAAAACACTCACGGCACTCCTGGCGGAACCGGACAAGCCAATGCTGGAACCACCCAGGATCATGCGGGTACTGATGCTGCCGTACAAAGGAGAAAACGACGAACTGTTTATGACTCGCTATGTCTATTTGAAGCTGAAAGAATCTGGGTGGGTGCTGACAGATATAAGTGAAAAGGCAAGGGCTCTACAATGATTGACTTTTTAGAGCGACTTCTCTACGGCAACACAGAATATCTGAAACACAGCGATATTGCCAAGTTGACCAGGCGGCAACCTTTTTCTGCCTTCCTGAACTATGTCGCCTACGATCAGGAGCATGAAATCTACGTCAACCAGGACAGCACCTTCGGGATGATATGGGAGTGTTCCCCACTTACTTACGCCGGGGAAAAGGCCATGAACTCCCTTGAAGGTATTTTCAGAACGGGGATGCCTCATGACACAATCATTCAGTTTATTTTACATGCTGATTCCCACATAGAACCGATCATAGAGCAGTATCGACAGAGTCGAACCAGAACAGAATCAATAATTGTCACCAATACCGAAAGAGTTACTGAATTTTTACTCGAAGGTAAAAATGGCCTGGAGGCGTGCAGCTTTATTCCAGTGAGAAATTTCCGGCTGTTTGTCGCGGTCAAAGTCCCTGGCGATGCCTCTGGCATGCCAAAGCCGGACGAATTGGGGGATAAGAAAAAGATTGCACCGTTACTCGACATCAAGCGGCAGATCACCGAGACATTGCGAGCGGCCCAGCTTTTCCCGAGAAATCTGCCGCCAGGCAACCTGATGGAATGGTTGCGGCGCTTGCTCAATACCTATCCCAAGGATTATCCGGAGCATAATTTCAATTCCTACAGCCACGACATCCCCATTTTAAAACAGATTATCAACGCGGATACCGTTATCAAGGAGGGGAGCGATTATATTCAGGCTGGAGATAAGTACTGGTGTTGCACGACACCCAAGAGCTTTCCCAAGGAAGTTGACCCGATGCAGACCAACTCCCTGTTTGGCGGGATATGGGGCATTGTCTCGGATGCTGACCAGATCAAGACTGATTTTCTCTATTGCTTCAATATCGTCTTTCAGAAGGGGATAGATGTAATAATCCACGCAAAAACCAATCTGATGCTCAATCAGAAAGGGGTTGGTTCATTATCTACCCTGCTGCATCGTAAGCAAGCGGAACACATAGAGGCCGCTGATGATCTGGAACATGGCGTCAAATTCCTCAAGATCATTCCGGTTTTCTGGGTGTTTTCAGACGATGTGGAAAAAGCCCGGGATTCATGTACCAGGGTTAGACGGTTGTGGGAGAATAACGGCTATGTGATGCAGCGGGACAATATGGTTCTGAAAATCCTGTTTATCTCGTCTTTTCCTCTTTGTCTTTACGCCGATGGCAAGAACATTGAAAATCTGGAGCGTGATTTTACCGCATCAGTGCCTTCAATAACCCCTTTGCTGCCGGTTCAGGGGGATTTTGTCGGATCCGGCGGCATCCCGAATCTGATCTTCACCGGCCGGAAAGGGCAGCTCATTTCACTGGACTTTTTCGCCAAAGGGGCAACAAACTTTAATTGCTTCTGCTGCGCCACATCCGGATCCGGCAAATCGTTTCTGGTCAACTTCATAGCCTTTAATTATTACGCCTGCGGTTCCATAATCCGCATCATTGATATTGGCGGTTCCTACAAAAAAATGGCTGATATGCTCGGGGCAAGGTATCTGGATTTCAGTCCTGATTCAGATATCTGTCTTAATCCCTTCACCAATATCATAGAGCCGGAGGAGGAATTATCGGCGATCTCCACCGTATTCGCGCAAATGGCCTACGCCAACTCGAAAACAGGCTGTGATGATATAGAGGAAATCAATTTATTTTATTGGGCGGTAAATTGGGCATGGCATCAAAAAGGACAAGCCGCCGATGCCGATACGGTGTGGGAATTCATGAAATTATTCCCCACTGGCGCTGGTATGGAACAATATAGTGAGAATAAACAATTAATTGAGAAAGCGAAGAAATTAGGCTTTCTCCTGATGAACTTCACCTCGTATGGTTTTTACGGCAAGTTCTTCTGCGGCCCCAGCACCTTTGATATTCGTCATGATGAATTTGTTGTCCTTGAGTTGGAGAACCTGAAAGTAAAGCCTGATCTCTACAAGGTGGTCACCATGCTCATTATCAATGCCGTTACCCAAGACCTTTATCTCTCGGATCGGTCACGGCATCGGCTGATTATTTTCGATGAAGCATGGCAGTTTTTGGATAAGTCCTCAATGCTCGCTCCGGTTGTCAATGAGGGTTACCGAAGGGCCAGGAAATACTCCGGCAGTTTCATGATTATCACCCAGTCTATTCTTGATCTGGACCAATTTGGGGAAGTCGGCACTGTCATCAAAGACAACTCGGCCTTCAAAATCTTTTTGGAATCGCCCTCTTTTGACAAGGCAAAAGACCTGAAGTTGATTGATTACGATGATTTTTCCATGAAACTCCTGAAAAGTATCAAGTCCAATCCTCCATATTACTCAGAAATCTTCTTTGACACGCCCTTTGGCATTGGTCCGGCTCGTTTGATAGTAAACGATTACGCCTATTTTATTTATACCTCCAAGGCATCTGAAATCGCCATGATCGAAGAGCGGGTTACATGCGGCATGACCTATCATGAGGCCATCCTGGAAATGGTCGAGTTGCGGAAAAATGGACAACTGTAAGTTTTTTATTCCCATTATCATTGTCATTTTTTGCCTTCTGTCGGTCTCTCTCACCTCTGGAAAAAATCTTGGCACCATCGGCAAGACCTACCCCATAGTGGAGCTGGACCTGGTTGAAGAGATCAAGGCCGGTCTTGACTATGAAAAACTGGCAAAGGTCATGGCGGAACAGAGGCGGAACTACCAGGCAAAAGACATCCATGCCCTGCCGACAGTCAAGAGAGATCGGACATTTCTCGTCGATATGACCTACACCCTGGATCATGACATCCCGGGTGAAAATGGGCAGATCATGTACCGGCGAGGACTTACCTGGAATCCTTTGGATTATGTCTCTTTACCCAATCCATTGGTGGTCATCAATAGCGAGGACGAAAAGCAAGTGGAGTGGTTTCTTGAGTCGCCCTATAACAAGAATCGACAAGTGAAGCTGCTGATATCCGCAGGATTCGCCGCTCCCTTGATGAAGCAATTAGACAGACCCGTCTTTTATCTGACCAAAACCATAGCTGATCGTCTGCAATTGGCCGCCGCTCCTTGCGTGATTACCCAGAATGGCAAAAAGATGATGGTGCAGGAGGTAAAGATTGATGAATAGATTGATAAAAAACTTCTTGTTGGCTTTGGTGCTTTGGTTTTCTGCCTCTCCAGCCTTTGCTGTCCTTAAATCAGGCGATATGTGGAACCCAGTTACGGATATAAACTGGGATGATGTGAACTTTAAATTTTTAGGGATTTGTATCTGTCCCAGGCCCCCACCAGTTTTTTTCAAGATAGGTGAAATTTACCAATACTGGGACCCGTCTTTATTCATAGATACGGTTTCAGTGGCAAATTATTCTCCTTTTATGGGGTCCGGTGGAGACGCCGCGGGTTCGATTGATGACGTATTAGGCGGAAAGAACAAATCTTCGGATGCTGTCTCTATTGCCGATGAGTCTACATTCTTTCAGGCACACGCGTTTATCTTTTCGATTCTGGATACGATGCTGGGTGGAATTCTTTGTGAAAATAGCGATGTTGGAGGTTGGTGGACTGAATTTGATGCAATGTGGCAAAACGATGAGCTTGCAGTCACTATCACTCCAGAAGCTGGATTATTTGCCAATAAAGCCATGCAGCTGCTTTGCATGACCGATGCGGCGGCTGTCAATGTAGGCTTCCCGCTCGACTCGATGCCCTGGTGTATCGGCAGCAGCGGGTCAACCTATCCCGTAAGCGGCCATGTGGACAACGACAATATTGTTCAGGCCAGTAATACCACAGCGTCACGGCTGATCTTCAAGCTGAACCGTCTGTTCATGCTTTGTGACCCGGCTGCTCTTTGTGGCTGCGAGTACACGCCGATCTGGACCAAGAGCCACTACAAGATGCACACGGCCAGGCCCGATCTCCGGTCCACTTACCCCATTGGCAAAGCCGCCAAGTTCTATGATTCCGGTCTCAACCCACCCTATATGGGAGCAAAAGGGTCAAATGATGAATTTCTCTGGGTGGTATTTAGAAAGGTCCTCTGCTGCACGTGTTGCGAATGATATGCGAAGAAAAATTTCTATCGTCATGCTGGCCGGATTTGTTGTCGGCTTATCTGCCTTATCAGCTTTAGCGGTGCTGAGCGATGCATGCCCTTGTTCCGACAAGGCTGTCCCTGCTTTGCCACCGGCTCTCTTGGAAAAGGCCAGGGAGCAGGCTGTAATTGACGACGAAGCAACCAGGAAAGCTATGGATAAGGCCAGAGAGCTGGCAAAGACCATGACTCTCCCAGAAAATATCCATAAAGATGCAGGAATAAAAGCAGCCCAAAAGTCCAATGCTGATTTCAGAAAGCCCGAATTTCAGCAGAAAATAGCAGATGAGTTCAACAGGCAGACAGATTTGTTTCTGCCTGAAAGCAGGGGAGTCAAACAAAAGGAACAGGCAGCAAAAGTCATCTTTGCCGAGACTGAAAAAGTGTACCTCTTCCTGTCCAGTTCCATCCCGGAGGCGTCGTTTCAGGCATACATGACCTCCCTCGAAGGAGTGCCCGAGGTAGTGCCGGTCATGAAAGGCATGGTAGGCGGCCTAAGGAAAGAGCACAAAGAAGAAAGAGTGCAATGGTGGAGCAAGGTTCTGCAAAAAGATACCACCTGCGAAAGGACTCCGGAAAAACCATGTGATTTTATTAAACCGGCAATTTCGATCAAACCCGCACTCTTTAATCAGTACAGCGTAACCGAAGTTCCAGCCCTTATCTATGACCGAGGCGACGGGATTTTTCAAATTCAAGGCGATGTGGGCATTGTTACCCTCCTGGAAAAAGTTAATCAGGAAGCAAAAAGCCCGGGTTTAACTGCTGTTATAACCAAGATCAGAGGAAGCCGATGAGCCAGTTTGAATTAATAAGACCTCTACGATCAGAGCAAGAGGTCAAAGATCTGGTTCACAGCGGGGATCTTGCCATTATCGGACCACACGCAGTGGCGGTGTATCTGGTAATCAATGCCGAGAAAACTTTTCCGACAGTGAAGGTGCTTTGTAAAAAAAGCGGGATTTCCGACAAGCCGGCGCGCCGTTCTTTAGCGGTACTTGAGGAATATGGATACATAGGCAAAAAAGAGACAAAACCGGCCCTGGGCTATTCGGCTTTCCCTTCAGGCGAGAGTGTAACGGCTCACCAATGAAAATAAAATTTGAGTCATTTAGCGCATCTTCTCGATGCTAGAAGAAAAGCTATGGCCAAAAGTAAATCTCTGCAAATGCTACCTGATAATCTCGAAGACCAGCAAATCCCGAATTTACCTGCTCATACCAATATTGAACATGTGGCGCCAAACAGTTGTCTGCAGTCGGCCCTGTTTGGTCTGATAGAAAAAGGAACTCGGAAATACTTAAAACAACAGCAAGTCGCTTCGTTGAATGGCGTGGAAATATGGTACACCGGCGAGCAACTCGATCAGAGTGATCTTGATGTTTTTCTTCACGCTATTCATTTAACCGCCGACGAAAAAAATATCCTGCCGGGAAATGCCGTGCGCTTTTCGATGAATGGCTTTCTGGCGGCCACTGGAAAGACCGTTGGCGGTTCCGGTGAAAAGTGGCTGATGAGTGTCATTGATCGTTTGGCTGCCAATATGGTGTATATCGAAGTCCCTGATCCATATACGGGAAAGCGGCAAATGTACGGCGGCTCGTTAATACGCGATTTTTTCTACGATTATAAAACGCAAACCTATTCACTGCGCTTGAACAGTAGTTTAGGCGCACTGTTTGAGCGGGGATGGACATCTGTGCAATGGGAACAGCGGGTATCGTTATCCAACAATTTATCAAAATGGTTACATGGATTTTACAATAGCATGCAAACCATTTTCCCTATGCAGGTGTCTAAATTATTAGAATTGAGTGGTTCAAGTTGCGGCAGATTAAGCAATTTTCGAGCAGCTTTGCGACGATCACTTGATAATCTTGTGGAAGTTGGGGCTATAAAATCCTGGACCATAGATCACGAAGACAAGATCCATATCGTTCGTTTTCAGACCAAAAAAGTCATAGAAAAACCGGTTTAAAAGTATGGCATAGCGGTAGCACGGAGCATGGCATAGCGGTCGCAAAGGTATGGCATAGCGGTAGCAAAGGCATGGCATAGCGGTAGCAAAGGCATGGCATAGCGGTAGCAAGGGGTATGGCATAGCGGTAGCAAGGGGTATGGCATAGCGGTAGCAAAGGCATGGCATAGCGGTAGCAAAGGCATGGCACAGCGGTAGCAAGGGCATGGCATAGCGGTAGCAAGGTATGGCATAGCGGTAGCAAGGAGTATGGCATAGCGGTAGCACGACCATGGCATAGCGGTAGCAAGATTATTTTTTTGACCATCAAAAAAAAGCGATAAAACAACACGATATTTGACGGAGAAAAATTAGCAAAAGCTTTTAAAAGATTATTAAAAAGAAAAGAAGAAGACATGACAAAAGAAAGAGCAAAAACTCCTGGTGAAGAAAAAACATTACCAGCAAAAGCAACGGGAGCAGAAACCCCAAAAACAACTCCCGGCTATCTGGAAATAATTGTCATGACCATTCTGATCGTTGGTGGTGCGATCTGGGGATATGACCAGTTTTTTGCCCAGAAAATTTTGACCTTTGACCTCAAGGGCTATCTGCACGAGCAAACGGCTTTGATAAAAGCAGGTGAAATGACGGAAGAGCAATTCAAGTCAAACTTGGACCAGACAGAAGCCCTTCTCGATGCAAAAGCGGAAAAGAGACGGCATGTGATATTTTTGAAAGATGTGGTGATGCGAAATGGTAACGAGATTTCTCCTCGATAGCCGGTTGGCCGGTTTTTACTTTGGTTTGACGCACGGGGAAAAGACCGTGGCAATGGTTTTTCTCACTGCCGTGCTGCTGGGGTCGTTTCTGCCGGGACGGCTCATTGTCGCACTCAGCGATTCACTCGACCATCGGCTTTTTTTCATGACGGGATTCAACCGGGATAAAATCAAAAATGGCGATTATCTCGTTTTTCAAGGGGACAAAGAAGACGTGGAAAAACATGCCAAGCCTATGCTGAACAAAAAACTGGGTAAGCTGATAAAAAAAGTTGGTTGCACTCCAGGTCAAGTGCTCACCCGTGATGCCCAAGGGCAATTCTTCTGCCGGGGTGTTTTTGTCGGCAAGGCGTTGGCAGCCGATACCCGCAAGCGTCCCTTGCCTCAATTTCAATTTTCAGGGGTTGTGCCGGAAGAAAATTTCTTCATGATCGGTACCAACCCCCGCAGTTACGACAGCAAATATTTTGGATTTGTCGATGCAGGTAAAATTCTTCATAAGGCACTACCGCTGTGGTAACCGGTTTTGGCAGAGGGATTATCGGCAGAGGGATTATCGGCGCCTGGCTGTGTAGCTGGCTTCTGATCATGGCCATGACGACAAAGGCACTGGCCGAAGAGATTCCTGCGTCGGGGCCGGCTTTCTATGAAACCGCCAAAGAAGGTTGGTTCTGGTATCACGACCCAGCTCCAGAAGTAGTGGAGGAACCTGCAATCCTCGACAATTCAACCATAACCCGAGAAGCCGGGCCAAAGGTGTTCGAGACCAGAAACCCGTCGATGGACGACTACACCATCAACGACATCTGGAATTTACATCCGGACGAATTTCAGGGGCTGTTGAATGGAGTGCAGAAAAAAGCGGTACAAACGCCGAATGAGAAGAACATTCTGGAATATCTCATCATGCAGGATGTCGCTCGCCGGAAGGCTCTGGCCTATGCCAATGCCACAAAATTCGTCACTCAAAAATACAGCGATAAATTCAATATCAATCAGGTGTATCCGACAACGACACCAGGTATATCGGCCAGGGTGCAGGAGCAGCAAAAGGAAATTTCCAGCACCATTTTGGCTGCTCGTGAAAATCATGCCTTGCTCTTTTTTGTCGGCGAGAGTTGCGGATTCTGTGACAAGCAAGCGGCAATCCTCACTTATTTCGTGGAAAAATACGGCTGGCAGATCAAGCCCATTGATATCGGTCGGCACACCACTTTAGCGACCCGGTTTAACATCACTACCACCCCAACCCTGGTTCTCATCAAAGATAAAACAGAACAATCCATGCCGATATCAGTCGGGGTCGTGGCCCTCTCCGAACTGGAGCGAAAACTCTATCAGGCCATCCGCTATCTGGGCGGGGATACGAACATAGATACCTTCCAGACCTATGATTATCAAAAAGGCGGCGCATTTGACCCTGGTGCAATTTTAGAGATCGAAGAACAGCCCTGGAGAAAAAGATAATGAACAAGATAATCTTCGCTTTATCCGTGATGTTATTATGTCCAATTTTAGCCCAGCTTGCAGAAGCCGGGTGGGTGGATGATTGGCTGCAGCAGAGCAACACAACGCAGACCGGCTATTTCCAGGGACAGCAACGGGGATATTATTCCGCCGGCAGTTTTTCCGGTCGCTGGAAAAGTACCGCCGATTATCCGGTTACGCTGGAAATGCCGAAAGTAAAGAGCGGCTGCGGCGGTATTGACGTGTTTATGGGCGGTTTCTCGTTTATGGATACCGATTATCTGGTGGATAAGCTCCAGGCCATCTTGTCAAATGCCGCCGGGGTGGCCTTCGACCTGGGACTGAAAACGCTCTGTGAACAATGCTCCAACACAATTAAAAACTTTGAAGCGCTCTCCGACGCACTCAACCAGATGCAGATAGACGAATGTTCAGCAGGGAAGTCGTTGGTTGGCATTGTCGCTGACGAAAATGGTTTTCATTCCGGGGAAGAAATGAAGGAAAGACTCGGTACCGCGGTCAAGGAAAACAAATTAGTCAGTGGTGTATCAGACATGTGGACAGACCTGACCACAGCGGAACAGGCAAGCGGTGGTGCTGTTTCATCTGGTGACGTATCCGCTGTAACCTCGGGATGTAACGCAGATATACTGGATTTGTTTTTAAACGGCGATTCGATGCTCGCTAATGTCGGAGCCAAAATGTCGATTCCTGGGGCTCATATTGATCTCATTCGTGGTCTGGTTGGTGATCTGAAATTATCGGGACCGGCTGAAGCATACAAAATTTCCTACATGCCGCCATGTTCAGAAAACAATACTGAGTCGATCAGATCCGTTGCCATTGGTGATATTTACATCAAAAGCTCTGCCGGTATATGTTCGCAGGTGACAGATGGCAACAGGGATATGGGCGTGTATGTGCGAACTCAGTTGAGCAGTATTGCCGACAAATTACGCACCAAAGGTGCATTCACACCGACAGAGATAGCTTTTATGGACTCTAATCCGCTGTCTCCCTTGCCTATTCTCAAAAGTGCCGTCGGCACCAGGACGGAAGGTGCAACTTTAAGCGGCTTGGCCGATATCACCGCCGCTGCTTACAGCCTGCAAATGATCTCGGATTTGTATATCCGGGCGGAAATGATTGCCAGAAAAGCAAGAGAAGTGTTGGAAAAAAAGGCTTCAGGATCAAGTGGCAGTCCAGATACGTGTGCCGCTGTTATTTTCGCGGAAAATGCCGGCCAGGACCTTTCCCTCATGTTGGAGAAAATCCAACAGCTAAAAGAAGGGGCCAAAAGCAGTTATATCGCCTCAACAGCAGAAATGAATGCCATTTTAAGCTATCTGGAACGGATGCAAGACCTTGAAAGCCGGATGAACCAGGAAGTTACCCGTCGGTTCGGCAAAGATGTCGTCACAAGGATTCAATAGCATTGAACCCCATAAAAGAAACTACGATCAAATTCCCTGCCGTTTCTTGTCTGGTATTTCTGGTGGCAAGCATATTCCCTGTCACTCCGGCCTTTGCCATGGACATGGAATACTATACCTACGGTGGTTTTGGCCCGATTACCCAAGCCTTCACCCGATTGGC